>JAYPYN010000035.1:0-12895 GCA_038154605.1 Balneolaceae bacterium | reverse complement strand
CAATTTTTATACTTTCTTTGATAGGTTTTCTGGCACTAGGTAGTTTTATTTGGTACATAAGTAATGTAAAATATGAACGCCTATCCTCCAAAGAGCAAGAAGCTTCATTAGCCCAATGGGAAATTAATTACGGAAAGTTTAAAGACATCCCACAACCAAGAATAGTAAGTACGTATGTGGACTTAGATTTATTCCCAGAAACTAGAGATTTTAAGGCTTCTGGTACTTATATGTTAAAAAATAAAACTTCAGTAGCCATTGACAGTATTCATATAGATCATGGAAGTTTCGAATACACATTTACATTTGATGGAGATTATGTATTAGCAATGGAAGATGACTCGATGAATTATGACATCTATCAACTAACCAATCCACTACAACCTGGAGATTCTATAAAATTTGATTTTACCGTTTCTAATAAACCGAATGAATTTTTAAAAAATAATTCTCCAATACGAGCAAATGGTACTTTTATCAATAACAGTATCTTTCCTCGTATAGGGTATAACAAAGAAGGGGAGTTAAGAGGGAAGGATTCTAGAGAGAAATTTGGATTACCACCAAGAGAGAGGATGATGCCTCAGACAGATCGTGCTTCTCTAATGAATAATTATATTTCTTACGATTCTGATTGGATGGATTTTGAGACCATAATCAGTACTTCTCCCGATCAAATTGCGATTGCTCCAGGATATTTACAAAAAGAATGGATAGAAAATGGGAGGCGTTATTTTCATTATAAAATGGACAGTCCGATCTTAAATTTTTATTCATATATATCCGCAGAGTTTGAAGTAGAAAGAGATGCTTGGAATGATGTAGCCATTGAAATCTACTATCACAAAGGGCACGATTATAATGTGGATAGAATGATACGCTCTATCAAAAGTTCTTTAGACTATTACACAGCAAATTTTAGCCCCTATCAACATAAACAAGTTCGAATCATCGAATTTCCACGAACCAGCGGTAGCTTTGCACAATCCTTTGCCAATACTATTCCTTATTCAGAGTCGGGTGGTTTTATATCTGTTGTTGATGAAAACAAAGAAGATGGAGTCGATTTTACCGTTATGATAAACACACAAGAAAATTATAAAAAAATGTGGGGCCAACACGTTAATTGAGGAAAAGTCGATTATCCCTTTAGTATAACCTCTCATGAAATTGCTCATCAATGGTGGGCACATCAGGTAATTGGAGCAAATGTGCAAGGGGCAACTGTAATGAGCGAAAGTTTAAGTGAATATAGTTCTTTGAAAGTGTTAGAAAAGGAATACGGAGCCGACCAAATGCGCACTTTTTTGAAAGATGCGTTAGATAGATACTTGATCGGGAGAACGTTAGAATCTACGAAGGAAAAACCTCTTATTTATAATGAAAATCAACAATACATTCATTATAACAAAGGCTCATTAGTTTTATATGCATTGAGTGATTATATAGGTGAAGATATTTTTAATCAAGCTTTAAGTAAATATATAAAGGATGTGGCTTTTCAAGAAGCTCCATATACCACCGCCACTGAATTCAAAAATTACATAGCAGAGGTAACCCCTGATTCTCTTCAATACTTGATCACTGATATGTTTGAGACTATTACTTTGTATGAAAATAGTATTATAGAAGCAGAATTTGAGGAAAAAGAAGAGGATAATTATGAAGTTACCCTTATAACTAGAACGATGAAGTATAAGACGGATGACCAAGGTAAACGCATTTTCAAAAATGATTCTGGAGATAGTTTGTATGTTGAAATCGAAGGTAGGCGTACTCCTTTACGATCTTATCCACTAAGTGATTGGATTGAAGTTGGAGTTTTTGGTACTGATGATGAAGGGGATGAGAAGATACTTTATCTAGAGAAATTAAAATTTGATACAATTCAAGATACTTTATCCATTACTGTGAATGAAATGCCTACATCGGTTGGGGTAGATCCTTATAATAAATTGATTGATACCGTTTCTGATGATAATCGTAGAGTACCAAGAAAAAAAGAAACAGTTAGTCTAGAATAGAGCTTACATGAACTCTTTATACATGGGAATTAGAATAAACTTGAGTAAACATCTCTTGTTTCTCTACCTACTATTTCCCATGTATATTCTGTTAATATTTTTTTCTTTAAATCGGATGAACGATCCAATTGCAAGCTATCATTTATTGCGTTAGAAATTGATTTTACCGATTTTGGATCAACAAATAATCCGTAATTTTCGAAATATTCTTGGGTGCCTCCATGTTTTGTAATTACAATATTTGCACCAGCTAAGCCAGCTTCTAAAGCTGCTATTCCCGGGGTTTCGTACAAAGATGGGAGACAAAATACCTTACATGCAGCGTAAGCACTTTCTAGTAATGGGTCATTATGCTCCAAGCTATTAATCAACATAACATTATTTGAGGAATTAGCAATTTCTAAACAATGATTGCTGTATTCATTTTCATAAAAATCGCCAATTATTACTATTTGAGTCTCTATTTTTGATGCAGCTCTTAATAAATTAATAACATTTTTTCTTGGTGCACCCGCTTGGCCCACAAATAAGACAAAGTCTTTCAAACCATAAGTGTTTACAAAATGGTCGGGTGTGGCTCTTCTAAATCTTGATTCAACTCCATTAGGTATAATTTGAAGTTTATCTTTATTTACTTTTAACCCATCACGAACTAATGCTAACTCTGAATTAGTATTGGGTAAAATTACATCTGCATAATTACAGATTTCAGATTTTATACCAAAATCTGAGCGAATACCACTTCCTAAAAAAGAGATACTTTTTTCTATCCTAAGGGATGTAGAAATTACTGATGACTTTCTATTTGAAAAAAAGACAGGTGAAACAACTAATTTTATTCCAGCTGCTACTGTTTGTTTTGCTATACCAATTGTTTCGGAATTTGCTACAAAAATATGTACCAGATCATAATCAAAATGCTTTTGATCGAAGTGTATAAATTCTACATCAATCCCTAGCAATCGTAAATGATTGGTAGTTTGCATAATCTGAGTACGTACACCTCCATTTACAGCAGCTACAGTTAAAGGAGCGGCAATTCCTACTTTCATAACGTCTTTCTGTGTTTCCAATCTAATATTGATGATTTTAAAAGTTGACCTCGATTCCCAGTTAATTGCTTATACGTACTTAAAGATAAATCATCATATTTAGGTATTGGTAAGGCTTCAAAAGAATGTAATGGACTATTTACATTACTAGCTTTTAGTAAATAAAAGTTTTTTGTATTCGTAGTAATCTTCAATATCAAATTCTGATTTGATGTATTACAAGTTAGGGTAGCGGTGTGTGGATCAAATGAGATATCTAATACAGTTTTTACTCTTTGTTTCCAAAAGGTGGCTATCTCTGAAAATGTACACTTAGTAAGTTTAAATCTATTCACCTGTTCAAAAATAGACTTCCATACTTCTAACCCAGGCTGTAACGGATGGTGGTAAAAAATAACATTTTTATATTGATCTAGTTTTTTTTGTAGAATCATTTCAAAATAGTCTATCATCCCTTTTTCGTCAATATGATTTCGGTGTAGACTTCCCGTACAAATGGGATGAATAGGTATTTGTAATGTGGTATGTTTTTTTTCTCTGTGAATTGGAAAAAATGGGACGGTATCATAACCCAAGGTAAATTCCGAACTGTATTTGAATGAATATGTATTTAATACATCACCTAGAGAATTATTCCATATCGAATACGGCGCACAGAAACCTTCAGGTTCAAGATCAGCATCTTTCATTAACTGATATCCTTGTTCGATATTATTAGAAATATGTTCATAGCTTGAGGATGTCCCATGCTCATATCCGTGAAGCGCAATTTCTTGGTTTTTAAACGAATGGAAAAAATCTAACCAATCTTCATGGGCTTTCACATGCAAGAACCATGTCATAGGTATGTTATAATGGTTAGCTAAGCCATATAATTTTTGTAATGACGTTTTGTTGCCAAAATCGGTATCAATTCTAAACGCGAAAATGGGGGCTTTTGTAGGAGAATGCCATTTTGAAACATAGGGAATCCCCCTATGATAGTGTAGTTGTTGAAGTAGATTTTCGATGGTATTCTTTAGAGATGCTTTATCTACCGAACTAACAAGTTCATCAGGGTGTGTTCCATGTTTAAATGGAAATCTTTTTCTTCGAATACTATTTTTTTTGAATTCAGAACCTGGCTCAAAATCAAAACTAAATAATTTACCAGCACCAACATAAAATGAATGAATCAACTTTTTAAGTTGATGGGGAACATGAATTTCTAAATTTGATAGAATCCTTTCTTTCTTAAACAAAGTGCCAGCTATCTTGGTGCATAGAATTCCACCAGAATGTTCATTTGTATAATGATAAATTTTATTTACAGCTTGTTGACTAATTTTAGAGTTAATGATTAAACAAGAGTATTTCTCGGAAAGGTTATATGAAAAATCAATTTCTTCGAATTGAATCCCAATTTGTTCAAGCAAGCTTTGCCATGCTGGTGATATAGTAGATATGCCAATGCAGAGCCTAATCATTTAAGTAATACCATTTTTAGCCACTGAAGATCTTTTATTCTAAGGATTCTAAAAACAAAAAGTGTTATTACAAACACAATAGGAGCTAATACTGCTTTTAGTATAGTTTGTAAGTCTATAAATGCGGAGCCAATATATATTGCTAATCCAATTATTAAGGTTGAAATAAAAGGCTTTATAAATGGAAATGAGACTGATTTATTAAACCAAAAATAGCATAGAGCAGCAATAATAAACTCACTAATAGCAACAGAGATTCCTACTATTATAGAATCAAAATACATTGATGATATCACAATTAGTGCAATTGCTAAAATCCCACTATAACTTGTGGCTTTGAAGAATTCTATGTCTTTTCCGATCGATAATAATCCGTGAGAAAACATACTATTCTGAAAAGTAAAGAATAGATACAAACATAATGAAGTAATGATTGGTGCTGAATGAATAAAATCTGCACCAAATAAAAAGGTAGACAAATATGTAGCACCAATTGCTATAAATAGAGAAATAGTACCGCCAATGGTTAGCATAATTCTGCTTGTATGTTCCATGTTAGTTATAGTTCTTTCTTTATCGATCGACCATTGACTAGCTAAATTAGGGATTAATAATTGAACAAATAAGCGGTCTAAAAGCATACCTATCATAATCATTTTATATGCAGCTCCGAAAAGGCCTGCATCTGCAGTTGAAAGAAAATAGCTTATAGTTATTGGAGGTAGGAGTTGAATTACATTTGAAAAAAGTAGCCCGCTACCCACAGAGGAAGATGATTTTACAAGTTTCTTATATAAATTAATTCTTTTTTTAGAATAGGTTAATGCTTTGTCATTAAATGCAATGCTTAACAAAATGATAGCAGATATTAATAATCCAAAAATATAAAAAATAGGTAAATAGAGTATATCTGACGAAGATTTTATAAAGATAAAAACACCTAATCCATAAACAGCCATCTGCAGGGTTCTTGAAAAAGCAATTAAATCATATCTTTGTAATCCATTAAAGTACCACTCTACTAAATATGCATGAACCAATAATGAAAATAAAAAACGCCTAGTTAAAATTAATTGTTCTGTATCTGTTAAAATGAAGGGGAGGGCAAGCCAAACAATACCAAATATTAAAGTTGCTAGAAACATTCTAGCAACTAAGATTTCAAAGGGCTGAAATATTCTTTTAGCGAAGGTCTTAGCTACCTCTCTTGTTCCTATGTTAAATAAACCAAAATCAGCAAAAAAAGAGGCATAGCCTAAATAAGCCATAGCAACAGTAACCATTCCATACCCCTCTTTACCAAACACTCTTGTTAAATAAATGGTGATGAAAAAAGCGACTCCTTTACTGAGTATATCACCACTAAGGATATGAGCTATTTTGGTTCTGTTTTTAGCCACTTATTATGTAAATAATGTTTGTAGGATGTGTTTCAGTTCAGTGGAATTAGAAAATAAATGTACATCAGGTTCGCCCTCAAAATCTGTGAGGATTCCCTTTCTTGGAGCTATAATCTTTTTCTTGTAACTCCTAGCCATTTCAAATCCGCCAGAAGTACTAATGTCTTTAAAATTAAATAAACAATAATCGAAGGCATTCATTATTGATGGTATATCTTGTTCTAGTACAAATTCTGGATGATACATAAACCAATCGTATTTTTTAGAATACTCACTTAGCGTTTGATGAATTTGATCTTGCCCTTTTTTTAAATAGCCGATTACTAAAAAAGCGCCTCTAAAATCTATTTCATGTAGAATTTGTATAGTCTTTTCAAAGTTTTTGTATGCGCTTATTGCACCAAATGCTCCAATCAGGGGTATTTCATGATTTATCTTTAATCTAAATTTTTTGAATAATTCGTTTCTTGCTTCTTTTTTATCAAAAAACGTAGCTGGAAACTTTGGGTGAGATACAACTTCTATTTTATTTGCAGGAATAGAATATAAAGTTGTGATTAATGTTACTTGAGAATAACTATGAACAAGTATCTTAGTAGAAATTTTAGCCATCCAACGATGCATTATTGCATGTGCTTGTAGCCATTTTTTATCATGTGGAGTAATGTTATGAATGGTCCACACGATTTTGCCGCCAAGTAATTTATAAAGTCCAATCATTTTCAATTTATAAATCATACCAGTAAGGGATTTAAAATCTTGGAATTCTAACCAATGGTAATGTAAGATGCTTTTTTTCCTAATTAGTTGAGCTAGTACAAATTTCCAATGCCCCCATACCGATATACTATGAACAGTAATTTTGGGATGTTTAGCAATAAATGGAGCATACAATAAAAAAAGATAATCAGATATTGGAAAATCAAAACGTATTAACGGAACCACATAAATATGTTTATAGTCCGCTTTAATGGTTTTGTATATATGATGTAATGAATGATCTGACATCCAGTAGGTTCGTACTTACAATTTATATTGAAGTCCAACGGAATGTACAGTTCCAAAACCTGTATTAAAAGGAATAATTGCGTAATTAAAAGTTACTTTATTGGTAATTAGTCCTAATCCGAATGAAATGGGTCTAGATGAATTTTCAGTTTTATAACCACTTCTAAATTCTACTACATCAGAGATTAATAATTTTAATCCAAAATTAAAATGTTGTGAATTTTCTGATAAAGAGTTCAATTGATTGTCTTTGAGTGATTCAACTGGATGAACGAAATCGGCCATAATTGTAACTAAAATTGGAAGATCTGGACTTTTAGTATGAACAAACTGGAAAATATCTACTGCAATACCAAAGTTTAAACTAGTAGGTAAATTAGTAGCTTGTTCATCAAGTTTTTCCATTGAACCACTGTTTATGAATGAAGAACCAATTCTAATTTTGTCTTCAAAGAGTGTAGTTGCAACCCCAATATTAAATGCATAACCATTTGAACGGTAAGGAAATATATCTTCCTTCAAATAACTAAGAGCAATTCCAGCAGTAACCCAATTAAAGTCTCTTGCATATGCTCCAGAAATTGCTACATACTGTAAACCAAATTCACCATTGGATTTACCTGGATTATTTCGTTGTTCAAAATCATTCACACCTGCGGTATAAAATGCGAATGCGAAGGCTCTTTTATTCTTTTTTAAATTAATACCTGCACTAATATTTTTTGAATCTTCAATCCAATTGGTGAAATTTAAACTTATTGAGGGATGGTTTTGCATTACCAAAAGAGCGGGATTTTTATAGATAGATGAGGCACCATTTGGAGTTGCTGTATTTGCCTCAGACAAAGCCAATTCTAGGGCAGAAGGCGCAATATCTAATAAAGGTAATCCACTGCTTGATTGTGCTTTCAGTACAAAAGGAACAAAACTAAAAATGAATAAAAGTATAAATTGTTTCATAAGTGTAAACGTAATGCAAATACATGAATATTAGAAATTCCATTTGGCTCTTTAACAAAAGCGTAATCTATGGACGGCGAAAACTTTTCAATTGGAAGATGGGTAGAAAAGCCAAAGCTGAGCAATCCCTTATTAGAAGAATTTGATTCTATTATTCTATATCCACTTCGTAATGTAAATCGTTCATGCATGTTCCAAGTACCACCAAACTTATAAGTAGCACTACTATTTGTTGTGGTCATTAACTGGTTTATTTGGTTTGGAAATCCGTTGTCATCTATGAATAATTCTTTATTTTCATATTCGTATTCAACCGATTGTAATTCGTATTCTGCTTGTATGGCATAATTATCTCTCTGATAAGAAAATGCCCATTTAATAGTTATCGGGAAGTTATTTATTACATTCCTAGATTGGGTTTGATTATATAATTCCCCAGAATTCCATGTATAATTCGCAAACATATCTTGTACAGTTAAGGCAAAATTCAAATAATTGCCAAAACGATATAGAATACCTATATCTATACCAAGAGCGGTTGAGGGGCTAATTTCTTTGTTGTAGTTGGCATAACTAAGCTTAAAACTTATTCCTCCAAAAAAACGCTCACTAAAGCGTAATCCAAAAGTATTAATTAACTGATATTCTGATATGTCAAAATTACCTAGAGGGTAACCGCTTAATGAACGTTCATCAAATGTCTTTACTCCACTTCTAATCAAGCCTATGGATAATCCCGCATTGGGTGGAAGCTGAAATGTAGATGAAAACGTTTGATAAACACGATCGAATGAAAGGGAGGATACCGATAAATCTATTTGGTTTCCTTTTGCTTTAAATGCAGCTAAGGCAGGATTATAATAGGGGTAAATTCCTTCAAAAGTTGATGCGGCCATTGCATTGGATATGGCCATCCCACGTGGACCAAAACCTAAACCAAAACTAGCTCCCGCATATCCTCCGTTTTGTGATACAGCGTAGTCGGTACATAACAGGGAAATGCTTAAAAGTAAAAATATTATTTTTTTATTAACCATTATTCAATGAGTAAAATTTTACCATTAATAGTATTATCGGTAGTTTTGATGGAGTAAAAGTAAGGTCCGTTTGCTACTTTGCGATTATTATTATCTTTTCCGTTCCAAATCAATTCATAACCTCCAGGCTGAGATATATTTTTATCGATTTCATAAATTAGATTCATTTCAAAATCAAAAATTCTCAATAACACATTTCCAGTCTTATCTGCGTCAAATCGAATTCTAACAATTTCATGTTCTTGTGGTGAAAAAGGGTTAGGATATGCATAAGAGGATACAGATTTTGCATCAGCATCATAAGTGTTTCCACCAGATAAAGGGAAGTTTACGCGAGTAATTTCCCAGCTTTCACCATAATCGTTGGTGGATATTAACCCATCGGAAGTGCCAATCCATACTCGGTTTTTTGTTACAGTAGCACCTTGAAAACTTACACTAGTTTTTAATGAAGTAGTAGAAGATTTGATTTGAGGGCTTTGTATCCAAGATTCACCTCCATCATTGGAAATGAATAAACCATCATCCCCACCTGCAAATACATAGCCATCTTTACCATTTCTGTCTATTCCAGCGTAGATCGAACCACTACTTTCGGCAATCCAATTAGTCATCCATATCCTGCCATTCGAGGTATCTTCTTTTATTTCAATAATCCATCTTGCAAGAAGTCCATTATTTGAATTATTAAATCCAACATTTTTCCATCGAATGCTATCTATAGGTGCGGTTAATGCATTATCGGAGATGTTAATGCCACCAGCGCCACCGTACCAAACCCTATTTTTCGAATCAATTAAAACCGAAAAACCTTTAAGATTATCATCTCTCACACTATTGTAAATATTTACGGGTTCACATGGGCTGTTAACCGTTACTAAACAATCTCGCCAAAAATAATCATTCTTTTCTGGAATTAGTTCTGAAACCCCAAACGGTGGAAGTACCACTCGTTCCCAAGTTTCACCTAAATCTTGGCTTCTTAATAAACCAGATGCCCAATTTGTCGAAAATATTACATCATTTTTAAAAACAATATTATAAGGAGGGGATTGTTCGGGTACGATTATTCTTTTTCTGGTATAAGTTGTTCCACCATACACAAAGGTAGTATCCTCATCCAGAGATTTGTCTAATAAAAAATCACTAAATCTCCATGTATCACCTCCATCGATAGAGATGTAATATCCAAAACCTGCCGGTTGTGGACCCGCAAGCGTTTCGGAAGTAAACCCAAGCCCAGCTACAACGGTATCTCCAGCAACATCTAGAGAGAAAACCCGAGCGTTACCATCATCAATAAAATCTATACCCGATGGTCGGAACCACTCAGAGGAATTTTGAATATTTCTATTTAATGCAGGGCTTATCCAGAGTGTATCTCCTGTACTTGCAAGACTTGATACCCCATTTTGGCGAATTGAATTAAACTCAGAAACTAGTGGATTTATTTCCTGAGCAAATACGCTTTTAAAGCAAACAGCCAAAAGAGCAAATAAAAGTGAAATAGATATTTTCATTAATTCTCCACAATACTAAATGCTTGATCTACAGCAAAATACCTAGCGGTTCTGTTAGCGGGTGTATTATCAGAATTGATGGTAAATGCAATCGTATATACAGAATCGTCGGCAGCTACATCTTCGTTTTGTCCATTATCTAACAATGTATTCGGACTTGGAACTATGATGGATCCATCACTATTTATAAATTCAATAAAAACTTGATCAATATTAGACTGTCCGTCTACATCTGTTACCTTAGCGGTGAAGGGAACAATTAATACATCACTTCCACTTGGTAAAATAACTTCAGTAGGGTTTGAGACTTCAATTATTTCGGGTCGGGCGTTCGCAAAGCCTACTATTTCTATGTTATGTTCTGCGGTATTTGAGTTTCCAGCATTATCGAACACAAAAACTTGAACAATATAATTTTTATTTATGGTAGTAGAAGTCTCCAATTCAAAGCTGGTTGTAAAGATATTAGATTCTGTTGGAGTTAAGGTTCCTGAGGTAACTACCTTCCTATTCGTAAGACTTGTAACTACAAAAGTAGGCACTTGTTCGTTGTTATTAAGTACAATTTCTGAACTTACCGAAATATTTAAAGTTGTGTCTTTATATCCGTCTGAATCCAATGAGAATTTAACCAAAGATGGTTGAACTGTAAGAGTGCGTATCTAAGTTGTTTGTGAGCTATTTAAACTAGTGGTAAGAGAAGACTCTCCATTCAGTAAATACAATGATATATAAATAAATAAAAGTACGTAGTGTATAAGATGTTTCAAAATATATATTCGATACTAAGTATGGCGTTAAATGTTAAGAATAAGTGTCTCTGAAATCCACTACGATATTAATGGAATTAAATTGTTTAGAAAAATTCATTGCTTTTAGAAAAGTGCACTTTTATATTCTAAATAAGATGTTAAAGTTTACATACAACATAACTATTTGGTGGTGGCCTTCTGTATTACATACAGCGGGTTGATTGTGTAAACTACATCTAATTATATGATATTTAATGCCCGCTATTCCACAGGAAAGTGGGTTTTTTTTTGAGATCATATTATGAACTCAGATTCTAAACAAAAAAAGCATTGGATAAACAAACCTTTATTAAACTTGCCAGTACTTACACTGCAATTCCAATATTTAAGCGGTTATTGGCAGATGTAATTACTCCCGTTTCTTTGTTTTTAAATATTAGAGAAGAAGCAACATATCCTTTTCTTCTAGAATCGGTGGAAGGTGGAGAGCAATTAGCCCGTTATTCTTTTATAGGTAGAAATCCATATCAAGTGTTAACATTTGATGGAGAGCAAACAAGTCTAACCAAAAATCAAAATATCGAACGAATTGATAACAACTATTTTGACGTTCTTAAACAACTGACTACTGCTCACTCAGAACCTTTTATACCTGATTTACCCAAATTAACTGGAGGAGCTGTAGGCTTCTCCGCTTATGATACGTTTCGTTTGGTAGAAGATTTACCAGACACCCCTCCTGATGATCTAAATATTCCTGAGGCAATGTGGTCTTTTTATGACGAGATTTTTGCCTTTGATCATGTAAAACATCAAATAGTGTTGATAAAGACCGTATTTATTGATGAAAATTCTGATTTAGATATGTTGTTCGACGATGCAATTTCGGCCTTAGATCGAATGGAAGAAATTGCTTTAGAAGGAAAAATCCAAAAAAGAACGTTTAAAATTCATCCTAAAAGTTTATCCAGTAATATGGAACAATCATATTTTGAGGAAATTGTTCTTAAGGGAAAACAACATATCTATGAAGGAGATATTTTTCAGGTAGTACTTTCTCAACGTTTTGATGCTGATATGGAAGGGGATGCATTTATGCTATACAGAGCCCTAAGAATGGTAAACCCATCACCCTATCTTTTTTTCTTAGATTTCAGTGATTTCCAAATCGTTGGATCTTCACCAGAAGTACTTGTTAGTGTTCAAGATCGAACCGTAAAAGTATTACCAATTGCAGGAACCCGCCCTAGAGGTAAAACACATGCAGAGGATTTAGCTCTTGAAAAAGACTTACTAGCCGACCCAAAAGAACTTTCAGAACATGTAATGCTGGTTGATTTAGGAAGGAATGATCTCTCTAGAGTATGCGATGCAGGAAGTGTGCAAGTGGTACGAGATCATGTGATTGAACGATATTCGCATGTAATGCATATTGTTAGTGAGGTGGAAGGCAAACTAGCAGATTACAACACTTCCGTAGATGCTTTAATGCAGTGCTTTCCAGCTGGTACGGTAAGTGGAGCTCCTAAAATAAGAGCAATGGAAATTATTGATGCTTGTGAGCCAACCAAACGAGGGATTTATGCAGGAGCTGTAGGATATTTCGATTTTTCAGGAAATATGGATACCTGTATCGCCATACGCACCATGGTTGTAACTAACAATAAGGTATATAT
>JAYPYN010000034.1:0-16554 GCA_038154605.1 Balneolaceae bacterium | reverse complement strand
ACTGGTTTATATATGAAATTTATGTTGTATAAAATGTCGGTATATGAACCTAAATCTGTAAAAGTGGTAACATTACTACATAAAAAAGAAGCTACAGTACATGATCTGCACATTGATTATGTGGGATTTGAAATACCCAATAAGTTTGTACTGGGCTATGGTTTAGACTATGCGCAGGAAGGAAGAAACCTTGCTCAAATTTATGTGATTGAAGATTAATTTATTCTCAATTACCATTGCTTAGACCTACGATCCGCCGTATATTTGCAATCCTTTCGGAGAGGTGGCTGAGTGGCTGAAAGCGCTCCCCTGCTAAGGGAGTTTATCTAGAAATAGGTAACGAGGGTTCGAATCCCTCCCTCTCCGCAAAGCCAATGTAAAGTTTAAACCCTAGCTTATTCAGCCTAGGGTTTTTTATTATGAAATAGGTAGCCTACATATTGAAGAGTGATGGCCACGGTACCTATTATTATGGAAGTAGTAAAGACATTGAACAGCGATTGATCTCTTAAAACAAAAGCAAGGTTCGCTATACAAAAGGTCATCGTCCGTGGTTCTTCATTATTTGAAAGTCGATCAGAAGCTTACAGTAGGGAGTTATTTTTTAAATCGGTGGTCGGGTATAGGTTTTTGAAAGAATTACACATCAACTAGTGTATTTTCTCAGCACAATTAACTCATAAATTTTCAGTGCATGTAATATTAACAAATAAAAAAGATTAAGGAATTTATCATACTACAGTTGAATTAGCCTTATATTTAAGGCTGAATAAATTTTATTTTCAATTACTCATGCATCAAGATTTAAGAAATATTGCCATAATCGCTCACGTAGATCATGGAAAAACCACCCTTGTAGATCAATTACTAAAACAGAGTGGTACCTTTAGAGAGAATCAAGAGGTAGAAGAACGGGTTATGGATTCAGGTGATCTTGAAAAAGAACGTGGAATCACTATTAGTTCAAAAAATACAGCAATTAACTGGAAAGGGACTAAAATAAATATTGTAGATACTCCTGGTCATGCTGATTTTGGTGGAGAGGTTGAACGAATTCTTAAAATGGTAAATGGGGTCATACTTTTAGTTGACGCAGCGGAAGGACCATTACCACAAACTAAATTTGTACTAAGAAAGTCACTAAGTCTTGGATACAAACCAATTGTTGTGATCAATAAAATTGATCGTAAGGATGCTCGTCCAGATGCTGTGCTAGATGAGGTTTTTGATCTTTTTGTAATGTTAGATGCAACAAATGAACAGCTCGATTTTCCAGTATTATATGCTGTAGCTAGAGACGGAATAGCAAAAAGTGATCTAGAGGATGAAGGCGAAAGTCTTTCACCTTTATTAGATATGATTGTTGATCATGTGCCAGAGCCCTACCGTCCTGATGAAGAACATTTTAAATTACTTGTAAGTAGTATAGATTGGAATGATTATGTGGGGAGAATAGCCGTTGGCAGAATCGAGCAAGGTCATATTAAATTAAATCAAGAAGTTTCACTAGTAAGTGGCATTGGTGAGCAAAAAATGAAGGGCCGCGCTACAAAATTATTCACCTTCAATGGATTAAATCGCGAGCCTGTTGAAGAAGCATATGCAGGCGATATTGTTGCTCTAGCGGGATATGACTCAGTAAATATAGGGGACACTTTAACGGCTACAATTGATTTAACGCCATTAGAATATGTTGATTTAGACAAGCCAACTATAGCAATGTATTTCCGAGTGAATAATTCTCCTTTTGCCGGTTTAGAAGGAAAGTACGTTACCTCCAATATGATCAAGGATCGTTTAATGAGAGAAGTTCGTACCAATGTTGCGATGAAAGTTGAAACAACAGATAGTCCTGATGTATTTAAGGTTTCAGGGCGGGGCGAACTTCAAATGGCAATATTAATTGAGACCATGCGAAGAGAGGGATTTGAATTTTCTGTATCTCGCCCAGAAGTATTAATGTATGAAGTTGATGGGTTAACCCATGAGCCTGTGGAAGAAGTAGTTGTGGATGTACACACTGACTATAGTAACAAAGTGATTGATAATCTCCAGAAACGAAAGGGAATTATGCAGGGAATGAGCCAAGAAGGGGAAAATAATCGTATTGAGTTTCGAGTTCCTTCTCGTGGATTGATAGGATTTCGTGGGGAGATGCTTACTGAAACTAGAGGAACAGGAATAATGCATCAGCAATTTGATGCGTATGAACCCTTTGCTGGGGATATTCCTGGAAGAAATAGAGGTGCACTTATAGCTTTAGAAAAAGGAGATACCACCGCCTATGCTTTAGAGGGTATTCAAGATAGAGGACAATTTTTTGTAGAGCCTGGTAACCCAGTATACATGGGTATGGTTGTAGGTTTAAACAATAGAACAGATGATATGGTGGTTAATGTCGCTAAAAAGAAGAATCTTACAAACCATCGGGCAACACAAACAGCTGATTCGGTGAAAATTTCTCAAGCAAAGAAAATGAGCCTTGAAGAATGTATTGAATTTATTGGTGATGATGAACTATTAGAGGTTACCCCTCAAAGTTTAAGAATTAGAAAAAAGTTTTTAGATCACAACGAAAGAAAAAGAGAAGAGAAGAAGAAAATGGGTAACTAAGCTATTCCGTAGAATTTCTTCTTTTCCTCAAAATATGGAGCGAACACTTCTTTAAGGGCTATATGTTGTGGTAAATTTAATTCATAATCCATACGGATTATCTGTTCTGCATAAAATTTTGCTTGCTGTAATATTAGTTGGTCTTCAACAATATCAGCTGTTTTAAAATCAGGGAGTCCACTTTGTTTGGTGCCTAGGAAATCGCCTGGTCCTCGCAGTTTTAGATCGGCTTCTGCAATTCTAAAACCATCGTTGGTCTCTACCATGGTTTTTAGGCGATAGGCTCCCGCTTTACTCACTTTTACATCAGGAATTAAAAAACAATAACTTTGTCGTTTACCGCGGCCAATTCTTCCTCTTAATTGATGGAGCTGGGAAAGCCCAAACCGTTCTGCATGTTCAATAATCATAATGGATGCATTAGGTACATCTACCCCAACTTCAATTACCGTGGTGGAGACCAAAATATTAATTTTTTCATCCTTAAAAGCTTGCATGGTAAGTTCTTTTTCTTGGGATGACATCCTTCCATGAATAAGGCCAACGGTAGCATTTGGAAATCGATTTTTTATTTTTTCGAAACCAGCAGTAGCATCGTTCAAATCTAGCACTTCAGATTCTTCCACCAAAGGATAGATCACATAAACTTGACCTCCATCATTTATCTCTTTGGAAACAAATTCATAAACATCATTCCTGTGTTTATCCCATTTAATACTAGTTTCAATTGGTTTTCTTCCAGTTGGTAAACCTTCAACAATGGATACATCTAAATCTGCATATAAGGTCATTGCTAATGATCGAGGAATGGGAGTAGCACTCATTACAAGAATATGAGGATGGTCACCTTTTTGTAAAAGTTCTGAACGTTGTTTTACACCAAATCTATGTTGTTCGTCGATTACTGCGAGACCTAGTTTGTGAAACCGAACAGAATCTTCAAATATTGCATGTGTTCCAACAACAATGTCGCAATTTCCACCTTCAAGATCAGTTAATATATCGCTTCTTAAGGAGGTTTTTTGGCCTCCTACTAATAAACGGATGTTAATATCTAAATCCCGTAAAAATGAGCTTAGCGTATGATAATGTTGTTCTGCTAAAATTTCAGTAGGGGCTACAAAAGCAGATTGGAAACCATTGTCTTTTGCCATCAATAAAGCACCGATGGCAACAATCGTTTTTCCAGCACCCACATCTCCTTGGATTAGTCTATTCATCTGTTTTCCAGATCGGAGATCTTTCTTAATGTCTCCTAAAGCGGATTTTTGACCATTTGTTAAGGTAAATGGTAATCTTTTATTGAAAAAATACGAAGTGTTAGGAGTATAGAGATTAAATATATGGCCATGATCTCTATTGGATACTGTATGTTTTACTTTTAACATCCCTAGCTCGAATAGAAATAGTTCTTCAAATTTAAACCTTTGAAAAGCTGACTTATAATGGTTATGGGACTCGGGTTGATGAATCCATTCAAACGCTTTATGCAATATGGGAATATTCAATTCTTGTCGAATATTGGAAGGAATAAATTCAGTAAAAGTGAAATTTTTTAATAGTTCATCTATCCATCGGTGTAGTAACGAACTATTGATCCTTGCTTTACTAAACTCCTTATTAGCTGGATAAATGGGAAGAATTCTAGAAAAATGCACTAAATCACCTTCATCTGAAATAGTGCTTACCTCGGGATGCGCAATGGTTATAGATTTCCCAAATTTTTTAGCCTGCCCAAAAAATGCCACAAGATTTCCTAATTGTAAACTATTTTTGAAGTAATGTGCCCCTTTAAACCAAACACCCTTTAATGTGCCGCTTCCGTCTGAAATGGTTACTTCAAGGCGTTTACCTTTACCATAACCTACTTCCTCAGATTTAATAATTGTACCGGAAACAGTTATTTCCTCACCATTACCAGGTAGGCTACAAATGGATTGAAGATTAGATCTATCTATATACTTACGGGGGAAAAAATAAATTAAATCCTTGGGTGATAAAATACCCATGGACTGTAAAGCTTGTAGCCGTTTAGAGCTTAATTGAGAAAGATTAGATAAATTAAAAGGCATGCTGATATATATATTTATATCAAAATATTAGATTTTAATTAGAATATAATTGTCTGGAATTCAAGTGTAAGCATAAAAAAAGAATATTTACTTAAATTATCTAATAAAAAGATTGCAATTACAAATGGAATATCCATATTTTATGGTGATCTCTTTTTAGTCAAAAAACAAAAAATATTTGAACCGGGAAAACTAAACAAAAACTTATTATAAATTTTAGAAAAACTACGGAACCAAACACGACCGCTCCTGCGATGCAAAGTTGTCCGCAAAAGCGAGGCGTGTGTACACGTGTTTACACTACAACTCCAAAAAAACCAAATTCAGCGTTACGTAAAGTTGCGCGTGTCCGCTTAACAAACGGCATTGAGGTAACAGCATACATTCCTGGTGAAGGACATAACTTGCAGGAACACAGTATTGTGTTGATCCGTGGCGGAAGGGTAAAAGATTTACCTGGAGTTAGATATCATATCATTCGTGGAACACTTGATACTGCAGGTGTAGAAGGGCGAACACAAAGTAGAAGTCTTTACGGAACTAAGCGTCCTAAAGGATAACAATAAACGTTTTAGATTGATCGAGCATGCGAAGAAGAAAAGCAGAAAAAAGAGATGTACAACCGGATCCAATTTTTGAGGATAAATTAATAACACGTTTTGTTAACAATTTAATGCGAGATGGTAAGAAAAATGTAGCTCGCAAGATTGTATATCAAGCATTTGAGCTGATTGAAGAGCGTACAGGAGAAACTGGTTTAGAGATTTTTCGTTCCGCACTACAAAATTCAACCCCTGTTGTGGAGGTGAAGTCACGACGTGTTGGTGGTGCCACATATCAAGTGCCAGTTGAAGTGCGCCAAGAACGAGGTACTGCCTTAGGAATGAGGTGGTTAATTAAATCTGCACGTTCTAGAAATGACAAATCTATGTCACTACGTTTATCTAGAGAACTTATAGATGCCTCAAAAAATGAAGGCGGTGCTGTTCGCAAAAAAGATGAAACGCATCGTATGGCTGAAGCTAACAAAGCATTTGCACATTTTAGATTTTAAAACTATTCATAACAATGTCTGATTTAAAAACAGCAACAAACCCAAAAGTATTATCCATGATGCGCAAAACGCGTAATATTGGGATTATGGCTCATATTGATGCTGGTAAAACAACAGTTACGGAGCGAATATTATTTTATACAGGAAGAAGCCATCGTATAGGAGAGGTACATGATGGTGCTGCAACCATGGATTGGATGGAGCAGGAGCAAGAAAGAGGTATAACTATCACCTCTGCTGCAACTCACTGTATTTGGAAAGATCACAGAATAAATATCATTGACACCCCTGGTCACGTAGACTTTACAGTAGAAGTTGAGCGATCACTTCGTGTACTTGATGGAGCAGTTTTTGTGTTATGTTCAGTGGGGGCTGTGCAGCCTCAGTCTGAAACAGTTTGGCGCCAGGCAACTAAATACAAAGTTCCATGCATGGCTTTTGTGAATAAAATGGACAGAACCGGTGCAGATTTCTTTAATGTAGTTGGACAGTTAGATACAAAGCTTAACGCAAATCCAATACCTATACAGATTCCTATTGGAAGAGAAGAGCATTTTAAAGGTGTTGTTGATCTTATTACCATGGAGGCTATTGTTTGGGATGAGGCTTCTTTAGGTGCTAAGTACGATGTAATCGACATTCCTGAAGACATGGTAGAAGAAGTTGATAATTATCGTGTGCAGATGTTAGAGGCTATTGCCGATCATGATGAGTCTCTAATGGAAAAATACTTGATGGAAGAAGAAATTTCACAAGAAGAAATTGTTAATGCAATTCGTAAAGCTACTATAGCTAAAGATATTACACCTGTAATGGCTGGTACTGCATTAAAAAACAAAGGCGTTCAAGCTATGTTAGACCGTGTTCTTGATTTTATGCCTAGTCCATTAGATGTGGATGCTGTATCTGGTGTCGATCCAAAAACTGATGCAGAAATTACTAGAGAGGCTGATCCTAGTGCTCCATTTTCTGCACTTGCATTTAAAATAATGACTGACCCGTACGTTGGGAAGTTAACATTTACTAGAATTTACTCTGGTAAATTAGACAAAGGGTCTTACGTAATGAATAGCTCTACTGGCAAAAAAGAGCGTATTGGTCGTCTTTTAGAAATGCATGCTAACGATAAAAAAGACCTCGATTCCGCTCAAGCAGGTGATATTGTTGCAGTTGTTGGTGTAAAAGACGTTCACACTGGTGATACATTTTGTGATTTAAACAATCCAGTAATTTTAGAACAAATTACCTTCCCGGAGCCCGTTATAAAATTAGCGGTTGAACCTAAAACTAAAGCTGATTCTGACAAATTATCCACTGGTTTACAGAAACTAGCCGAAGAAGATCCTACTTTTAAAGTTAGCACTGATGAAGAAACTGGTCAAACAACAATTGCTGGTATGGGTGAGCTTCATCTTGAAATTATTGTTGATCGTCTAAAGCGTGAATTTAAAGTAGAAGCTAACGTAGGTGCTCCACAGGTATCTTACCGCGAAACTATTTCTAGTAATGTAACCCACAGAGAAACTTACAAAAAGCAAACTGGTGGTCGTGGTAAATTTGCTGATATTCAATTCGAAATAGCGCCTATCGAGTACTTCGACAATTACGAAGGCAAACAAGATAGAATTAGTAGAGACGAAGGTTTCATGTTCATCAATGAAATTGTTGGTGGTAACATCCCTAGAGAATTTATTCCTTCTGTTGAAAAAGGTTTTAAGGCTGCACTTGAAAATGGTATACAAGCTAGTTACTCAGTCCAGAACATTGGGGTAAGATTATTTGATGGTTCATACCACGATGTTGATTCTGATCAATTAAGTTTTGAATTAGCGGCCAAGGCAGGATTCAGATCCTCTGCAAAAAAAGCAAAGCCTGTGATGCTAGAGCCTGTCATGAAAGTTGAAGTTACAACCCCTGAAGAATATATGGGTGATGTAATTGGTGATTTGAATTCGCGTAGAGGCATTATACAAAGTATGGAATCAGATCCAAATGGTTCCGTAGTGAAAGCTAATGTTCCACTTAGTGAAATGTTTGGATATTCTACAGACCTTCGATCTTTAACTCAGGGTCGTGCAGTTTACTCAATGGAATTTGAGAAATACACACAAGTACCAGATAAAATTGCTCAAGAAATTATTGAGAGCCAAGCTTAACAAGAAATTTTAACGAATAACACATTTAGAAAATGGCAAAAGAGACCTTTCAACGCACCAAGCCCCACGTGAATGTGGGAACCATTGGTCACGTAGATCATGGTAAGACAACCTTAACTGCGGCAATTACTACGGTAATGGCGAAGACTTGGGGAGGAGAAGCACAAGCCTTCGACCAGATAGACAATGCCCCAGAAGAGCGCGAGCGTGGTATCACAATTGCTACAGCGCACGTAGAATATGAAAGTGAAGTTAGACACTATGCGCACGTAGACTGTCCTGGTCACGCGGATTATGTGAAGAACATGGTTACTGGTGCTGCTCAAATGGATGGTGCTATTTTAGTGGTAGCAGCTACCGATGGTCCTATGCCACAGACTCGCGAGCACATCTTGTTAGCGCGCCAAGTAGGGGTTCCACAAATCGTGGTGTTTATGAATAAAGTGGATCTAGTGGATGACGAAGAGTTACTAGAGCTTGTAGAACTTGAAGTGCGTGAATTATTATCGAGCTACGAGTTTGATGGAGATGATATTCCTGTGATACAAGGCTCGGCGCTAGGCGCGTTAAATGGAGAAGCGCAGTGGGAAGAGAAAGTCATCGAGCTGATTGCTGCTGTAGATGAGACCATACCAACTCCAGAGCGTGATGTAGACAAGCCGTTTTTGATGCCGGTAGAAGATGTGTTTTCGATTACGGGTAGAGGAACGGTAGCCACAGGACGAATTGAACGTGGTGTGATCAAGATCAATCAGGAGATAGAGATTGTAGGGATCATAGAAGAGCCGATGAAGAGTGTAGTAACGGGCATAGAGATGTTTCGTCGATTATTAGATCAAGGCGAGGCAGGAGATAATGCTGGGATACTATTGCGAGGGATATCAAAGGATGATATACAGCGTGGAATGGTGCTATGTAAGCCAGGTTCAATCACGCCGCACAAGAAGTTTGAGTGTGAGGTGTATGTATTGAGCAAGGATGAAGGAGGAAGACACACTCCGTTCTTCAAAGGATACCGGCCCCAATTTTACTTCCGTACCACAGATGTGACCGGAGCGTGCCAGCTTCCATCAGGAGTAGAGATGGTGATGCCTGGTGATAACGTGAAGCTAGAAGTGGAGTTAATCCAACCCGTAGCGATGGAAGAAGGACTCCGATTTGCAATCCGCGAAGGTGGACGTACCGTAGGCGCGGGTGTAGTAACTAAAATCTTAGATTAAGGATCAGTGGCTACCCAACAAAAAATTAGAATCAAATTAAAATCTTACGATCATAATTTGATTGATAAATCAGCTGAAAAAATAATTCAGACTGTTAAATCAACAGGTGCAGTTGTATCGGGTCCTATACCGTTACCTACACGTAAAAGCATAATCACTGTAAATAAGTCGGTGTTTGTTGATAAGAAATCAAGAGAACAATTTGAGTATAGAGCTCACAAACGTCTTATTGATATTTTATCCACTGGCTCTCAAACAGTAGATGCATTAATGAAGCTGGAGTTACCCTCTGGCGTTGATGTAGAAATTAAAGTTTAACAAAGTAGATCGCGAATATAATGCGTGGAATGATTGGTAAAAAAATTGGAATGACAAGCGTCTTCGATGAAATAGGTCGCAGTATACCTGTTACCGTTGTCGAAGTTCCAGCCGCTGTTATTACCAGTATCAACACGGAAGAAAAAGATGGTTATAATGCTGTCCAGCTCTCAAGTTTTGAGAAAAAAGATAAAAATATATCGAAGGCTGTTAAAGGGCATCTCTCTAAATCAAGCACAAACTCAAAAGCAATTATACGTGAGTTTCGTAACTTTATACCAGAAGGTTTAGACCTTGGTGATGAAGTTAAATTATCTGACGTTTTTAGTGTTGGTGATTTAGTTGATGTAGGTGGTAATTCTAAAGGTCGTGGATTCTCTGGCGTAATTAAACGTCACAATTTTGGTGGTGTTGGTGATGAAACTCACGGTCAACACAACAGATTAAGAGCTCCTGGTTCTATCGGTGGAGCTTCTGACCCAGCTAGAGTATTTAAAGGAATGCGTATGGCAGGCCAATATGGTAACAAAAAAGTAAAGATTAAAAATTTGAGTATAGCAAAGATACTTAATGAGTCTAACTTGTTACTTCTTACTGGGAGCGTGCCTGGTCCAAATGGATCTTATGTAGAAATCCTCAACAAAACTGAGGTTTAATAATGAAATTAGATATTTACAATATAGATGGTAGTAAAAATGGCGATGTTGCTGAATTAAGTGACGACATTTTTTCTATTGAACCCAATGAAGTTGCTCTTTACGAAGATGTTCGACGTCATTTAGCCAATAAAAGACAAGGTACGGCAAAAACTAAGGGTCGATCTGAAGTTACTGGAAGTACCAAAAAATTATATCGCCAAAAAGGAACGGGTAATGCTCGTAGAGGTAATATTAAGTCGCCATTATTACGCAAAGGTGGTACTGTTTTTGGTCCTCAGCCACGTGATTACAGTTTCAAGCTTAACAAAAAAGTAATCCAACTTGCAAGAAAATCAGCGTTATCGGTAAAAGCTGCGGAAGATGCGATAAGAATTACTACAGATTTTACTTTTGATACTCCAAAGACTAAAAATGTGGTTTCCTTGCTGTCTGCATTAGATCTAACAGACAAAAAGGTTTTAATCTTAACATCCGATACAGACCACGCTATAGTTAAATCAGCTAGCAATATTCCTGGTGTTACTGTTTTAGAGGCTAGTAAAGCCAATACTTACAAAATATTACATGCCGATGTATTATTGCTACAACTAAATGCGATTAAAGTTTTGGAACAATCTATTATTCCTTTAAAAACAGAGGTTGAAGCATGAGTATACTTATTCGACCGTTAATAACTGAAAAACTAAGCCGTATACAAGAAAAAGAGGGTAAAGTGACTTTTGAGGTAAAAAAGAATGCTTCAAAACCAGAGATAAAAGAAGCTGTAGAAGCCCATTATCCTGGAGTAAAAGTTGCAAAAGTTAATACTTTGATCATGCCTTCAAAACCTAAAGGTAGATTTACTAAAAGTGGATTTCAATCAGGAAGAACTTCCACTTGGAAAAAGGCAATAATCACACTAAAAGAAGGAGAAATAGATTTCTTTAGTGAAATTTAGGATATAAAATGGCTACAAGGAAATTAAAACCAACTACACCAGGAACACGTCATCGAATAGCACCAGTTTTTGATGATGTGACTACTAATTCACCAGAAAAATCCCTCTTAGAAGGTATACATAAATCTGGTGGTAGAAATCATCATGGTAGAAAAACTTCTCGACATCGTGGAGGTGGACATAAGCGTCGTTATAGAATTATCGACTTTAAACGTAACAAATTTGATATACCTGCGGTTGTAAAAACCATAGAATATGATCCGAATAGAACAGCTAGGATTGCATTAGTTGCATATGCAGATGGTGAAAAAAGATATATCATTGCACCAAATGGTTTAAAAGTTGGAGATACTATTCTTTCCGGTGAAAAAGTTAGTCCAGATCTAGGTAATGCACTGCAATTACGTAATATGCCTCCGGGCACGTTTATTCATGCTCTTGAATTGAATCCCGGTAAAGGTGCTGTTATATGCAGAAGCGCAGGTACAGGTGCTCAACTTCTTGGCAAGCAGGAAAAATATGTAAGTGTGAAATTACCTTCTGGTGAAGTAAGATTATTTCTAGGTACCTGTATGGCTACTGTTGGCTCTACAAGTAATCCAGACCATATGAATACTACAATAGGTAAAGCTGGAAGAAGCCGTTGGTTAGGTCGTAGACCACAAACTAGAGGTGTTGCAATGAACCCAGTTGATCACCCAATGGGTGGTGGCGAAGGTAAATCTTCTGGAGGGCATCCACGTTCTCCTTGGGGACAAATGGCCAAAGGTAAAAAGACACGTGATAGAAAAAAGCTGTCTAACAAATATATCATCAGAAGAAGAAACGCTAAGAAATAAGTATATAAACTATGCCACGTTCATTAAAAAAAGGCCCATTTATACATTACAAACTTCAGCGCAAAGTTGATGCCGCTCAAGAAAGTGGAAGTAAGAAAGTCATCAAAACATGGTCTCGCAGTTCATTAATTACACCGGACTTTATAGGCTTAACTATTGCGGTTCATAATGGAAAGCAATTTATACCTGTGTTTGTTACAGAAAATATGGTAGGTCATAAATTAGGTGAATTTTCACCTACAAGAACTTTCCGCGGTCACCCAATGAAAAAAGGAAAATAAGGTAGAGTAAAATGGATAACCCAGTATTTGAGGCTCGAGCCATACAAAGACATTTAAGAAAGGCACCTCGTAAAGTACGTTTAGTTGCAGACGCAGTTAGAGGCGCTACAGTTAGTAAAGCCCTAAAACGTTTGGAATTTACTAATAAAGGTTCTGCTATTGATGTAGCCAAAGTTATTAAATCAGCTGCCGCAAACCTTAGAGATAAATTTCAAGAAGAACGCTTTGATAACGACGATTTATTGATAAAAACAATATTTGTTGATGAAGGTGTTACACTTAAAAGAATTCAGCCGGCCCCTCAAGGCCGTGCGCACAGAATTAATAAACGCTCTTGCCACATCACTGTTGTTGTTGCTAAGCGTGAAGAAGAATTAGTAAACGAATAATCGAGGTATACCTTGGGACAAAAGACAAATCCAATTGGTTTTAGACTAGGCATCATCAGAGGGTGGGACTCTAACTGGTACTCTGAAGATAATCAACCACACCTAGTACTTGAAGACATGAAATTGCGTGACTATCTACAAACTAGATTACGCAATGGCGGTCTCTCTAGTGTAGTGATCGAGCGTACACCAAAAAGAATTTTACTTACCCTTAGAACAAGCCGTCCTGGCGTAATTATTGGAAAAGGTGGCGAACAGATTGAACTTCTTAGAGAAGAATTGAAGAAAATAACTAGTAAAGAAGTTCAAATAAATGTAAGTGAAATTAAACGCCCTGAGTTAGATGCTTCATTAGTTGCGCAAAATATAGCTCAGCAGTTACAATCTAGAGTTTCTTTTAGAAGAGCAATGAAGACAGCGATTGCTTCTGCAATAAGAATGGGGGCTAAAGGAATAAAAGTTAAATGTTCTGGAAGACTCGGTGGTGCTGAGATGGCTAGAACTGAACAGTATAAAGAAGGTCAAATACCCTTACATACTTTACGAGCTGATATTGATTATTCTATTGCTACATCAAATACCATTTATGGAGCTATTGGCGTGAGTGTATGGATTTTTAAAGGTGAAATAATCGGTGATGTAGATTTAACACCTGGCGCTAAAGCTGCTAAAGAAGCTGAATCATCTAGAGGTAGAAGGAATGACAAGAAGGATCGTCGCCCTAGAAGAAGAACGAATAGAAATCGAAATCGGTCTAATAATAAGAGTAACTAATAGGTAGTATATTATGTTAGAACCAAAGAGAATTAAAAGACGCCGAGTACATCGCGACAAGCTTAAAGGAAACGCGCAAAGAGGACACCAACTTAATTTTGGTGATTTTGGATTAAAAGCTCTAGAGCCGAAATTCATTACATCTCGCCAAATAGAAGCTTGCCGTATTGCAATATCTCGTGCTCTACAACGGGAAGGTCAAACTTTCATCAGAATTTTTCCAGATCGACCCATGACTAGTAAACCCGCTGAAACAAGAATGGGTAAAGGTAAGGGTGCTTTGGATCATTGGATTGCTGTTGTTAAGCCTGGTAGAATTCTATTTGAAATAGCTGGTGTTGATGAAAATCGTGCTAGAAAAGCTATGCAACGTGCATCACACAAACTTCCAATCAAAACCAAGTTCGTGGTACGCCGCGACCTAAATGGATAGGAATAATTATGAAGGCACATGAATTAAGAGAATTAAGTAATGCTGAGCTTGAAGCTCGACTAAAAGACGAGCAAGCTGCTCTTCAAAATCTAAGATTTACAAAATCGGTGACTGGTCAACTAGAAAATCCAGCCCGTATTAAATCGCATAGAAGGGAAGTTGCCAGATTGAAAACAATCTTAAACGATAAATTAAGCTCAGAACAAGCATAAACACATGGCTGAAAATACAAATAAAATAGAAAGAGCAGCACGCCGCGAAAGAGTCGGTCGCGTTGTAAGTAATAAAATGGAGAAAAGTATCTCTGTTGCTGTAGATCGTCAGGTAAAACATCCTATTTATGGTAAATTTATTACAAAAACAACAAAGCTAATGGCTCATGATGAAAAGAATGATGCCAATGAAGGTGATATTGTACGTATCATGTCTATCCGGCCTCTATCCAAGAGAAAAACTTGGAGATTGGTAGAAATCGTTGAAAGAGCCAAATAGAAAGTTTAGGATTATACGATGGTACAAACACAAACAGTATTAAACACGGCAGATAACAGCGGAGCAAAAAAAATAATGTGCATAAAAGTGTTGGGTGATTCTCGACGTAGATATGCACGTGTTGGCGATATTATATCAGCATCTGTAAAAGCAGCCACACCAGGCGGAAATGTTAAAAAAGGTGATGTAGTAAAAGCTGTTATCGTAAGAACAAAAAAAGAATACCGTAGACGAGATGGAAGCTATATACGCTTCGACGAAAACGCTGCGGTTGTAATTAATAAAGATAGTGAACCAGTAGGTACTCGAATTTTCGGACCTGTAGCTCGTGAACTTCGTGAGAAGAGCTACATGAAAATAGTATCACTAGCACCAGAAGTACTTTAACAAGGAATTGAGTTATGCCTCGCAGATTCAACCAAATAAATAAATTACATGTAAAAAAAGGCGATACCGTTGCCCTTACTAAAGCTATAACTAGCTCTAAAGGTCAAACATCGCGAGAAAAAGGATTCCAATCGAGAGTTTTGATGGTATTTCCAAAGCAAGAAAAGGTGTTAGTTGAGGGTGTTAATATCCGAACGCATCACGAAAAACCTTCACAGGAAAATCAACAAGGTGGAAGAGTACATAAAGAAGCTCCCATTCATATCTCAAATGTTATGGTTGTAGATCCTTCAAACAATGAACCAAGTAGAATTGGCCGAAAAAAAATTGAGGAAAACGGTAAATCCCGTTGGGTTCGTTTTTCAAAGGCTAGTGGCGAAATTATAGACAAATAAGGTCTGAATTAACATGGCAGAAGCAAGACTACACACTATATACAACAAAGAAATTGCACCAAAGTTGAAAGAAGACTTTGGATATGCTAACGTAATGGAGATTCCTAAACTTCAAAAGGTAGTAATCAATGTTGGTGTTGGAGAAGCAATACAAGACAAAAAGTCTTTAGATACAATTGTTCAGAATGTAGCATTAATTACTGGACAACAACCAGTTACAACCAAAGCTAAGAAATCTATTTCTAACTTTAAGTTAAGAGAAGGAATGCCTATCGGATGTAAAGTTACACTGCGTGGTCGTATAATGTACGAATTTGTCGATCGTTTGATAAATCTTGCATTACCACGTACACGTGACTTTCAAGGTATTCCTGATAAAAGTTTTGATGGTCGTGGTAACTACACAATGGGAGTGAAAGAACATACTATCTTCCCAGAAATCGATACTGATAAAGTTACAAAAATGCATGGTATGGACATTACTTTCGTAACTAGTTCAAAAACTGATGAAGAAGCTTTGGCCCTGTTAAAGCACTTCGGAATGCCATTTAAAAGAAGAAACTAAGTTAAACATCATGGCTAAAAAATCCTGGATAGCACGTAACGAAAAAAGAAAGAAAACGGTAGAAAAATACGCCGAAAAAAGAGCCGCTCTCAAAGAAGCTGGCGACTTTGAAGCCTTACAAAAACTACCAAGAAATGCAAGCCCTACACGAGTGCGCAATAGATGTAGTTTAACCGGTCGAGGTCGAGGCTACATCGGTAAATATGGCGTGTCGCGTATTAAGTTCCGCGAATTAGCCTTAGATGGTAAAATTCCTGGCGTAAGAAAAGCAAGCTGGTAAATATATGAATGATCCTATAGCAGATTTTTTAACAAGAATAAGAAACGCTCAGACAGCTGGGCATAGAAAAGTAGATGTACCAGCTTCTAAATTGAAGCGAGCAATGGCTAAAATCCTTGTGGATAAAGGTTATATCTCAAAATACATCGATATTAACGATGGAAAGCAAGGCATGATAAGAATGTTTTTAAAATATGACTCTTATGGCCTGCCTGTAATAAGAAATATAAAAAGAGAATCAAGACCTGGTTTAAGAGCGCATTCTGGTTCAAAATCAGTACCACGTTCACAGAACGGATTAGGAATTGTAATTCTTTCAACCTCAAAAGGTGTTATGACGGATAAAGAAGCACGCAAGCTTAATGTTGGCGGCGAAATTCTTTGTAGTGTCTATTAAAAGCGAGTATTAGATATGTCACGTATTGGAAAATTACCAATCCCATTATCAGATAAGGTAGAATTCAGCATAAATGCTGACAACGTTGTCACTCTCAAGGGCGACAAAGGAACAAGTAGTCTACAAATACACCCTAATATCACCGTAGATACAGATAACGATCAGATTATTGTAAAGCGTAATTCAGAAGTAAAACAAGATAGAGCTCTACATGGATTATAACGTTCATAGATAAATAATATGGTTATAGTTGTTTCTGAAGGGTATACAAAAAAAATTGAAATAATTGGCGT
>JAYPYN010000033.1:12024-16620 GCA_038154605.1 Balneolaceae bacterium | reverse complement strand
ATCCCAGAGTCAAATTCACAAACTTATCAGTTGTATTTTACATATGAGCAAAGGGTTGGCAAGCCAATCTAGCCGACCAAAAAATAAATAATCTTAAATAGCGCTTATTAAAGCTATTCGTCACAAAGTTGTGTATTTTACTAGCTTTTCAACTAGATAAATTACTCGACGACTCATCGAAATAAATCATGACTTTTAGAAGAACTCATACTTGTGGAGAACTTACCGCTGAACATATCGGGGAAGAAACTGTATTAAATGGCTGGGTTGGTCCACGCCGCGATCTTGGTGGTGTTATTTTTATTGATCTACGTGATCGTTATGGCGTTACTCAAATTGTTTTTACTGAAACGGATGCTAATTTACATGAAAAGGCAGAAAAGCTAAGAGCGGAATATGTAGTTGGCATAAAGGGAAAGGTAATTGCACGAGGCAAGGAGAATATCAATGAAAACTTGGCTACAGGTGAAATCGAGATCGAAGTAACGGAACTAGAGATTTACTCCGAAGCAGCCACACCTCCATTTGAAATCAAAGACGGTATTACTACGAATGAAGAAACCCGACTTCGATACCGGTATTTAGACCTTCGCCGTCCAGAAATGCAAGAAAAACTAATGTTGCGTTCTAAAACCTACCAAGCCGTGCGTGCATTTTATCATCAGCACAATTTTGCGGAGGTTGAAACTCCAGTTTTGATGAAAAGTACCCCTGAAGGAGCTAGGGATTATTTAGTACCGAGTCGTGTAAATCCAGGTAAATTCTTTGCTCTACCTCAATCGCCACAAACCTACAAGCAATTGTTGATGGTTTCTGGATACGATCGCTATTTCCAGATTACTAAGTGTTTTAGAGATGAAGATTTACGAGCCGATCGCCAGCCCGAATTCACGCAGATTGATGTTGAAATGAGTTTCGTTGATGAAGATACCATCTTTGAAATGCATGAAGGGTTGATGAAAAATATCTTCAAAGAAACGATTGGATTAGATATTCAAACTCCATTTCCTCGGATGAGTTATGAAGATGCGATGAACACTTATGGCTCCGATAAGCCAGACATCCGTTTTGGTTTGGAATTTGTAGATTTTTCCGAAATCGTTAGAGATGCAGAATTCAAAGTATTCTCAGGAACCGTAAAAAATGGCGGAGCCGTTGTAGGAATTACCATTCCGGGACAGGGAGAAATGGGGCGTGGCGCCATCGACCGCTGGACAGAGCGAGTGAAAAAGGAAACCGGCGCTGGTGGATTAATCTATATAAAGATGATGGAAGATGGCCCGTTGTGTTCAGTAGCGAAATTCCTTACTCCAGAAATTGTAGCTAAGATGGTAGCAGCAGCAGGGGCAAAAACTGGGGACTTAGTGTTCTTACTTGCTGGCCCAAAACCATCCGTGCTCGAACAATTAGGCGCTCTGCGTTTAATGGTGGGTGAAGAATTTAAGTTGATTGATGAAAAAGCATTTAATCTTCTTTGGGTAACGGATTTTCCATTGCTTGAATGGGACGAAGAAAGCCGAAGATATCATGCTATGCATCATCCATTTACATCACCAAAAGTAGAAGAAATGGATAAAATGGACTCCGATCCAGCTTCTATAAAAGCTCGAGCCTATGACTTAGTGATGAATGGATCAGAAATAGGTGGGGGCTCCATCCGAATCCACGATAGGAAAGTACAGGAGCAGATGTTTAAACTTCTTGGCATAGAGCAAGAAGAAGCTGAAGAAAAGTTCGGTTTCTTGTTGGATGCATTCAAGTACGGCGCCCCACCGCATGGAGGAATTGCGCTTGGAGTTGATCGGATTGTGATGTTACTTACGGGTGCAGGAAGTTTACGAGATGTGATTGCTTTTCCAAAAAACCAGAAAGCACAGAGTATGATGGATAACTCCCCTGCTGAGGTAGAAAAAGAACAATTGGATGAGCTACACATCAACCTAAAGAAAATAATGAAATAGTTGGAAAATTAGTGAAAACAGCGGGTATTGACGGATGTAGAATCGGTTGGATTCTTACAACATTTACTGAAGGAGAAGCCAAATTTCAAATCATGAATAATAACGATGATTTGAAGGCAGCATTCGAGTACTATGATCGTATTTTTATTGATATGCCTATTGGCCTAGAAGATGAGGTATATACCCGTGAATGTGATAAACAACTCCGCAAAGAGTTAGGTTCTGAATATTCCTCTTCGGTATTTAGTCCACCCATTCGCCCAGCGCTTGATGCGCCAAGTTATGCAGAAGCTAATATGACCAGTTTCGAATGGACGGAAAAAAAATTATCGCTGCAAGCATGGAATATTACTCCTAAAATTAAGCTTGTTGATCGTTTACTTTGTGACCATGAGGAATTCAAAACCAAAGTATTCGAAAGCCATCCCGAATTATTGTTTCAACAATTAAACGGTGGTATGATTTTTCAAAAAAAGAATTTAAAAAAAGGGATACGGCATCGTTTGGAATTACTTAGGGCTGAAGAGCCCAAAGCGGATGATTTTTTCCGAATCATCAAAGAAGAGTACAGAAGGACTGATGTTGGAGAAGATGATATTGTGGACTCCATGGTTCTTGCTTACTATGCCAAACAATCGGTAGAAAAAGGCATTAAAACAATCCCCAACGAAGTAGAATACGATTCGCAAGGCTTACCCAAAGCCATTCATTTTGTGTAGTTTATTAGGCTTTTTTTTGAAGATACCTTATGGAATGCAAGTTTTTTTAATGCCCCATTCGATGATATACTCCATTCCCACCATTCTATAGCTGTGTAAAAGAACGAGTGTACCACAAATATCAGAGAATAATATTTTTGAAGCTCCTTAAATCCTATCTAATAAATCAGCTTGCTACTTTTGGTACAAAGCCATAGAATTAATAAATTTCATTGATTAAGAGTAAAAAATTTGGCATTTAAAAATAAATAGACAAATAAATGAAGTTAAAAAAAGTATCAATTATACTAATACTAATGTTAATGTCTTTTAAGGTTGGGGCTCAAATATACGTACAAACTGTAGCACACTGGAATGTAAATGATCAATATGATTTCTCGGGTTCATACTTGAATTATAACATAAAAGATCAAGACACTACTATTCTATTAAATATGAGTTATGATGTTCATACTCTGATAAAAGAAGCAACAGACTCTACCTATACTGTACGTTGGCTATACCATAATCACAAATTCATAAATGGAACAGAAATTGCAAAAAAACTATCGTTTGGAAAAGATTCTGTACAGGTAATTTTTACAACTGATGAATTAGGAAGTTTTAAGGAGATTCAAAACATGCAGGAACTATTAAACTTCTACAATGAAAATTTTGATTATTTACAAAAACTATACTCAAACGAAAAACAAATATTATTAACGCTAGAATCCAAAAAAAAACAATATTCTGATCCTGATTATATCAAATCAAATTCAATCAAAGATTTAATCAATTTCTACACATTCCATGGAGGAATGTATCAACTTAATGAAGAATATGAGGGAAGTTTAAAAACGGGTAATAACATAAATCCAGAAAAACCATTTGATACTAAAACAAATGTATGGCTAGATGAAATCGACTCAGAGAATAACACTTATGTTTTAAGATCATATCAAGCGGTTGATGAAGATCAATTGAAAAACGCAGTAATTAAGCTTTTAAATGTTCCTTTAGATAGTATTCCAGAGGTAAAAAATGAAACCTATATTGCGAATAGAATTCATGGTTCTGGCTGGACAACATACATGATATGGACAAGAGAAGTAACCTCACTGGATAGTAAATCAGTTGAAGAATATGTTATTCAAATGAAATAAAAAATCTTTTTAGGTACTTGCTTCAATTTGATCAAGCAGTAAGGTAATAAACGGCAAAATAAAAGGGTACGATTCATATTCTCAATTCCCATAGGCTCGACTTCACCTGAATATACTTAGACCAAACCCTAGCCAAAAAAATTACATTTATGCTAATTTATATCTGTTCAAATAAGAATTCTTAAATTTAAAACTGCTATAAAAATTATAAAAAAATAAAAACATGTTGTGATAAAATACATTTCAGTAATTATAGGCATAAACATATTTTGTGTTATCAATTCTTGTACACAAGAGATTAAAACCATCGAATATGGTCAAATAATCGGAAATACATATCAAAATAAACAATTTGATTTATCCATTAATATTCCTGAAGGATGGTATTATTTAGATGAAAATAGAACGTCGATACTCGCAAAGAAAAATGTAGAAAAGATATTCGAAGAGTCAGATTATTCTGAAGAATACGTTCAAACAACATTAGAACATGTAGCGTTAATTTTTACGAGTTTTAAATTTCGACCTGATACTATGATCGAAGTAAATCCCAACATAACAATTGCGGTAACAAATATTAGCAAATACCCAAAGTTGAAAGATATAAACTATGCAATTGAACAAGCTAAATCAGGAATTAAAGAAATAAATGGAAATTTTACATTTGGGGATGAAATAGTAAAAATTATCATCAATGAAAGGGAATTTAAAGGATATAAATCATCGATAATATACAATAATATGACTGCAAACTATGAATCCTATTTGTCAAAT
>JAYPYN010000033.1:0-12014 GCA_038154605.1 Balneolaceae bacterium | reverse complement strand
TAACAATTTCTTTCAAATCAAAATTAGAAAGGAAAGAACTTTTAACAATTTTGAAACATATTAGTAGCTTCAAAAATTGAATCTTCTCATTTACAAATCGGATAGGTATTGCTAACTCTTTTATCATATTTAATTGCAATGGAATTCAAGTTTTTTATACTATAATAACTCATATAACTGCACCCTAAATTTCTCAAACAAAATGTAGCGGTATACTCATGAATCTTGCCTTGTCACTTTATTACTCATATAAATGAAACAGACCTTTCAATACATTCTTGTATTCGTACTAACCACAAGTTCAATGTTTGCACAAACTGATTTTTATCAGGTATTTGCGGATTCAACATTAACTCTTACTAAGCAACATGTTCTCTATGATCCCTCATATTTTGTAATTGGATATCCTAACGGAGATGTGCCTTCAAATAAGGGAGTGTGTACGGATGTAGTTATTAGAGCATATCGAAAAATCGGTATCGACTTACAAAAAGAAGTCCATGAAGATATGAAAGCAAATTTTGACTTATATCCAAAAAATTGGGGTCTATCTCGACCAGACAGGAATATCGACCACAGACGAGTTCCAAATCTTATAACATTTTTTCAGAGACATGGAACTACTCTTCCTGTAACTCAAAACCCAACGGACTATAAACCAGGAGATATTGTTTGTTGGAACTTAGGGCGTGGAACCACACATACTGGTATTGTTTCAAATAAAAAAGCAGAAAATAGCGATAGATTTTTGATTATTCACAATATTGGAAGTGGGCAAGTTCTAGAAGATATGCTCTTCGATTATAACATTATTGGACACTTTCGATACAAGAAATAAAGAATGCACTATTTCCTAAAAACTCGAACCTATCAACTATATAGAATCTTTGTATATCAAACGGAACGATTTTAATTGGTCGAATCTTTATCTTCCAAACAGATAAATGATTGCTATCTAACAGGGTTACATCCTAATTTTTAGGATACTGTAGAATACGTTAACAACAAAATTTAAGATTAACATGGCCTACTCATTACCAGATTTACCATATGCTTACGACGCGCTAGAGCCGCATTTTGATGCTCGTACCATGGAAATACATCATTCAAAACACCATGCAGGATATACCACAAAAGTGAATGCTGCATTAGAAGGAACTGATTTTGCAGACAAAGAAATTGAAGATGTTCTCTCAAATATCTCCGCTCTTCCAACGGATAAGGTTCAGGCAGTAATTAATAATGGGGGAGGATTCGCAAATCACTCATTATTCTGGACTATTCTTTCTCCAAATGGTGGTGGAAACCCAGATGGTGACCTTGGCTTTGCAATTGATGCTGCGTTTGGTAGCTTTGATGCTTTTAAAACTGAATTTGCTAATGCAGCAGCTACTCGTTTTGGTTCAGGATGGGCATGGCTTTCTGTAGATGCTGATGGTGGACTTAAAGTTCACTCCACGGCCAACCAAGATAGTCCTATCATGGATGGGTTAACTCCAATTCTTGGTTTAGATGTGTGGGAACATGCATACTATTTAAATTATCAAAATCGCCGACCTGATTATATCTCAGCATTTTGGAGTGTTGTAAACTGGGCACAAGTGGCGGATTATTTTGCTGCAGCGAAGTAACACGACCAACGATTATTGACAAATGACGAACGGCTGGAGAAAATTCTTCAGTCGTTTTCTTTAATGTGAGAATTATGGTATCTAAGTTTCATTCGTCGTAGGTTAATCGTCAACAGTCGCTTTAAGATGAAATTAACAGAATACTGTTTTAACTTTGGATAAAATCGATTAGGAGAAATTATTATGCAATTTGGATTTGGAATGGGACCAGACACTTCGTGGATGCGCGAAGAATTAACCAAATATGGAGTGGAAGAATTAAAAACAACAGCAGATGTGGATCGTGCTATGACAGAATATAAAGGCACCATGCTCATGGCAGTTAATTCGGTATGTGGATGTGCTGCAGGAAATGCACGTCCAGGTCTAGGTATCGCCCTTGAGCAATCTGATGCAGCACCAGATCATATGGTTACTGTATTTGCAGGTCAGGATAAAGAAGCTACTGCTCATGCAAGGGCTTATTTTTCAGAATATCCACCTTCCTCGCCATCATTTGTATATTTTGTAGATGGAGAAATTAAAGCGATGATACCACGCCACCGAATTGAAGGAAGAACAAGCCAAGATGTGGCAAACGATTTAAAAATGGTTTTTGAAGCTTTTGCTAACAAAGAAAAGAAAGACAAATAATATTAAAGATTTCTATAATAAACCTGATAAATCATTGTCAGGTTTAAATACTATTTACTATATGGGGGAATATGGAGATTCAAAAAAAAGCATTGATTGTTGAAGACAATTTAATTCTGTCTGTTTTATATGAAAATTTTTTGAAACAAAAAGTCTTTAAAACAATAGGCGAAATTCGTGATGGGGAAACGGCAGTAAACTTAGTGAGAAAATATAATCCTGATATTGTGATCATGGACATCATGTTGGAGGGCCCTATAGATGGTGTTGACGCTGCCGTACAGATAAGAGAATTTTCTAACGTTCCCATTTTATTTATTACGGGTAATTCTAATCAGTTATATGTACAACGAGCATCAGAAGTGGCGAATAGTCGTTTTATGGCTAAGCCAATATCGGAGGATAAACTGTCCAAAGCAGTAGATATTTTGATTGATGGAACTGTTTCATCGAATCACTAAAAATTAATTTCCTTACCATCTTTATATATTTTAATTCCATTTGGCAGACTTTTTGAGCCATTTGGACCGAAGGCTATAACATCACTAACTAATTGCTGTTCCGTTCTATTTTCTCCTACAGTACGAGGCTCATTAGGATAGAAAGAATCGACATGTAGTGTTTGGGTTGGGAACGCAAATTCTATACCTAGTTCTTTAGAAAGGCGAAGAACTTCTAGTAAAAAATTATGTCTTTGTTGTAACTCGGTACTCCAGTCGGGTACTTTAAAAAAGATATAAACCAAGATGTCTAATGAATGAGCACCAAATGTGGTAAAGTGAACTTCGTAAAAGTCTTGCCTGAAATTTTTATTCGCTTTAACAATTCCCTTAATTCCTTCAACAAAAGCTTCTATTTGTTCTGGGGTAGTAGAATACGTTAAACTTAGTACAGTTTTTAAACGACGATATTTACGCATACCGTAATTATCGATATCTGAATTTGAAACGTTAGAATTAGGTACCGAAACTAATGAATTATAGAATGTTCTAATGCGTGTAGATCGAAATCCAACCTCTTCTACAATTCCTTCTACATTTCCAATTTTAATCCAATCGCCAATTTTGAAAGGACGATCTAAAAAAATAGTAATCGATCCAAAGAAATTAGCTAGAGTATCTCGAGCCGCAAGTGCAACTGCAAGCCCGCCTATACCTAGACCCGCAATTAATGATGCGACATTGTATCCATTGTTTTGGAGAATTAAAATTATACCCATGGTTATAACAAAAAAGCGTAAACTTTTTCGAATAAGAGGCACTAATTGGTCATCAAGCTTATTTTCTGTACGCTCTGTTATAACGGTAAGATATTTCGAAAAAACTCCAGAAAGGTTATAGAATAACCAGATAATACCACAAGAAACAGCTATTTCAAGTATAATAGAAAGGTATAAGTTTATTGTAATTGGTAACTGTAAGTTTGCATAACTCAAGGAAAAAAAGACCATTAAAAAAGTGAAGCCTACTGGTCGAGCAACCCCATCAAGAAGATCATCATCCCAAGTAAATGTTGTTTTCTTCGTAATTTTTCTGATATAATTATCAAGAATGAATTCAAAAACTCTACGTAGGATTACACCAATTAGTATCCATAAAAAAAGAGCCAAAAATTGCCATATTGCAATACCTAACCACTTATTAGATGCCCAAGCAGGTATTTGATCTAGTATAGCGGTAAAAAATGATGAGAAAGTAGTTTTATATAGCGTAGGAATCCGTTTAATCGTAGCCTCAGAAAATACCCACTCATTGCCACTTTTGATGAGATAAATTTCTGGGAGTTGATCGAAGAGTATATAATTATTGAGCCCACTTAGACTATCGGTATAATTGGAATCTTGGGGAATTAAATTATAGTTAACTAGTAACCCACGTGCATCTAAAATTTTCTTTAGTTGAAGAGCTAATTCTTTTTTTTCCTCAATGGTAGCTTGTTTAGCTAATTTCATGGTAAGAATAACTAAATCGGAATTTTGATGCCCTGTTTGTTGCCAATGTAAAAAAGTATGTATACTTCGCTGTGGATTGATTAGGTATTGGTCGTTTATTGGAGTAATTGATTGGTAGGCAGATAGCTCAATACTGAAACTGAGTAAACACATCCAAAGACAAAAAATTTGTATCGACTTCATAAGCTTAAATTAAAAAAGTATAAGGTACACGAACCAAATTTGTGATTAAATATAGGGTTTAAATTACAGATGTTTTCTATTTCATAGATTCAATTTTTGATTATCTATAAAACTATAAATTAACGTTTAAAGATAGTTTTTATGTTACTTACAAGAACGCCAACCACAAATACGGTAACAGCTCCTACAGGATTAAGCCATAAAAACTCCACTGCTTTTGTATATGTTTCGGGCACTTGCGTCCAAGGAAAGAACAAAGAATAGTCGGAGAGATGCTCAGAATAAAAGAGACGATCAAAAATAAATACAGCAAACATTCCAGAGGCTAATCCTGCTAAGGCTCCAGTTCCATTGGCTTTTTTCGACCAAAGCAAGAGCATAAACACACCCAAAATAGAACCATAAAAATAACTTCCAATTTGATTTACCAATTCAATAATTGAACGAGTTTCTCCAAGTGCTAAAGCTGAAACGGTTGCAAAGATTCCCCAGCCTAGGGTGGTCCATCTAGAATAGTTAAGGTAATGAATGTCGCCATGTTTGTTCTGGTCTAAACGCTGATACCAATCCACTATACTTACCGTACTTAAAGCATTTAGTTGAGAATCGATAGAGCTCATTGCGGCGGCAAAAATTCCAGCAATGATTAAGCCTATCAAACCAATGGGTACAAAGTGTAGTATAAAATGAGGAAAAATATAATTGGTATCATTTACATCAGCAGCTAGTATTTCGGCTTGGAGTGCTAATTCAGCCTGGCGAGCTTCATTCATAGCCGCATCAGCATCTACAAACAATTTTTGGGATTCTAGACTTCGATTTTGAATGGCTTCAAGAGCAGCAACGTGGCGTGCAGAGCGTGCATTTTTATAATTTTGATAAATAACTTGTTCGCGAAGGGTTTGTTCTTCAGTTTGGGCCACAGGGTCTTCTGCTCGAAATGAAATGGGTGCGTCATTGAATATGAAAAATACATACAGCATTACCCCAAGAAGTAAGATAAAAAACTGCATTGGTACCTTGGCATAAGCAGACATCAGCAACGAATTTCTAGCTTGTTTGATAGAAGGAGTAGTTAGATAACGTTGAACTTGGGTTTGATCGGTTCCAAAATAGGAAAGCATTAGAAACAAAGCAGCTATTACCCCACTCCAAACGTTATATCGTTCGGTAAGGTCAAAGCTTACATCTAGGGCAGTTAGTTTATCTAGTGAGCCAGCTAAATAAAGGGCATCTCCAAAACCAACCTCATCTGGTAGATTGAAAAGTATAAGGAAGAAGCAGAAAATGAGGCCAAACATCATCACCGCCATTTGTTTTACATCGGTAGAGATTACGCCTGCCATTCCACCAATCATAGTATAGATAGTGGCTATAATTCCAATGATAATGATGGTTATACTCAGAGGCATATTCAGTAAAAGTGCAAGTACATAAGACGGAGCGGCAATTACTGTTCCAAGGGCAAGTCCACGAGAAATTAGGAAAAGAGCGCTTGTAGTAAGTCTAGTTTTCAGGCCAAATCGTTCTTCAAGAATTTCATAAGCAGTAAACGCTTTCATTTTGCTAAAAAATGGAACCAAAAACATAGATATTAAAATCATGGCAAAAGGAATAGCTAGATACATCTGTACAAAACGCATATCTTCGGTATAAGCAATGCCTGTTGTGCCAATAAATGTAATGGCTGAAGCTTGTGTGGCCATGATAGATAAACCAGCTGCCCACCAAGGTATATTACGGCCAGCAAGAAAATAACCTTCTAAGTTCTCAGCATTTTTTCCCCTTCGAGCGCCATCCCAGATCGTATAAGCAAGGAACCCAAAAAGTACAACCCAGTCTATCCAATGCATTGGTTAAGGTAGATTAAAGGTTGAGGTAAACCACAAAAAAAGTAGGATAAAAATTATACCTGTCAAGAAAACAACACTATAAATTTTGGTCCAGTTAGTATCATTAGAAGATTTTTGCATGCGTAATAATAGGCAATGATACACTTCTATAAAAGATCAATCAACTTAAAGCTTTCTGGGCCATAATTGAATAGTAGATGTAGAATAGAAAGTTGAGCGATAGGTGTTATTGCTGGATGTTTTATCTCAATAGATTGAGCATATTCTAATCTGTGGATGTAATTCTTGGATTTATACTCTTGATAAATTACCGTTTTTGTATTCAGTTCGTAGGGAGTTTCACTCGCTAAATGGTAGGTAATGTCAACTTCTAAACATTGAAGAATTTTTTTAAAAACCCGTAGATTGAAATTGATTAATAACTCTGATGAGCGACCTTCCTCAAATAACGCTTTTAGCTCATCTTCGAAATAATCAAAATAACGGAAAGAGTGGAAGGTATGGTAAATCCCATTCCAGAATGGGGTAAACCAATCGCTGGAATGATCGATTCGAACGTCTTTGATCGATTTTTTTTTATCAAGCCCTAGAATAGGGATATTGATCCATTCTGATTGGGTAATCAATGCTCGATGGGTGCGACCTTTTCTAGACCAAGTATCTTCATCTAAAAGAATTACTTGATCGGCTCTAAGCATAGAAGCTAAGTCGTATAAATTAGGCGCAAATTGAGGTTGGATTAAAGAAATTGTCAAAAGTTGTACTAAAAAAATAGTCTAATAATAAATTAATAGACTATTAGTAATTATGATGAAATTAGATTTAAAGTGTTTAATAAAATCAAATTTTACACGAATATAAAAAATCTAATAATCAAGAGTCATTAACAATCATTTTCAGAAAGCAAACCCAATCGAAAAATTCAATTCAAGACCAATTCCACTCAATAAATCCTCACTATCAAAGGAAGTATCTGACCCAGTTTTTACTTTTAAATTGTAGTCAGAGTAACTGCCACCAAAAGCCAAGTCAATGATGAAATTATCTTTTTTTCCTAACAACCATTGCATACCTGCTTTTGCTCCTCCAGAATAAATATTTAATGCGCCTTTAAAATCACCATCGGTAACTGTGAAATTATTGTATTTCAAAAATGGGGCAACATAAAAGCCATCGATCGCATCATCTTTAATATAAAATCTATATTCGGGAATTATGCCTAAACCAGATAACCTATCGCCACTATTCCCATAATTAAAATAGGATACACCAAGTTGAGCAGATCTAGAATCACTTAATTTTTTTTCATAATTAATTTTTCCGATTCCTAAAAGAAGGCCTAACGGATTGGCTTTAATCGCATTGTCGTTTGCAACATCTTCTTGTGCCATAGAAGAAGATACTCCAAGTAGAGAAAGAACTAAGATAAGATGTAATTGTTTCATTGGATTATACGTTTGATTACAGGGTTATTAAACATGAGTTAACTCAATAGTTTAATATATGTTCCAGACAACAAAAAAAATAGACTCTATATCGACCAAGAACTATACATTCACTAATCTAATTATGATTTTGGAAGAATCATGAATCATAGTAGTTTTTTATGACTGAAATCTATGATTATGTAATTTCGAAATGAGGTCTTAATGTAAAATGCGTATCTTATTCCTCTTTTTAATTCAATAAAAGTTAAGATACATTATGAGCGTTCGCGTACGTTTTGCTCCATCACCAACTGGATTTCTTCATATTGGAGGACTTAGAACAGCCCTCTACAATTATTTATTTGCTCGGCACAATAAAGGTACTTTTGTACTTAGAATTGAAGACACCGATCAAGCAAGATATGTGGAAGGTGCAGAGGAAGATATTATTAAATCGTTGGAGTGGGCTGGAATGACAATCGATGAAGGACCTCATGCACCCAATACGTACGGCCCATATCGCCAAAGCGAAAGAAAATCTATGTATCACACATACGCTACAGAATTGATCGAAAATGGATGGGCGTATTACGCCTTCGACACTACCGATGAAATAGAAGAAATGCGTGAGCGATTAAAGGCATCTGGAAATCCATCTCCAAAATATGATTCAATTACTCGCCAGAGTATGAAAAATAGTTTAACCTTACCACAGGATGAAGTACGTAGAAGGCTAGATGCTGGTGACCCATACGTGGTTCGGTTGAAAGTTCCACGACGAGAGACAGTAAAATTCGAAGATTTGATTCGTGGAATTGTTTCGTTTGATACAGCGGGTTTAGATGATCAAGTATTATTAAAATCGGATGGAATGCCCACCTACCACTTAGCGAATGTAGTGGATGACCACACTATGGCAATTACACATGTGATTCGTGGTGAGGAATGGTTGAGTTCTGCTCCAAAACATATTCTATTGTACAAAGCTTTTGGATGGGAACCTCCAACAATGGCTCATTTACCTTTGATTATGAGCCCTAGTGGTGGTAAACTTTCGAAACGTAAAGCAGAAAGCGAAGGAATTCCAGTAAATACTAAGGATTATATTTCGGGTAATTACGAGCCTGAAGCATTAATTAACTTTTTAGCATATTTGGGATGGAGTCCAGGTGATGATTCTGAAATTCATACAATGGAAGAATTATGTGAGTTATTTAGCTTAGATCGAGTTAGTAAAGGTGGTGCAGTATTCAATCATAAAAAATTGATGTGGTACAACGAGCATTATCTAAGAGCCACTTCTATAGATACATTGTTTCCAAAAGTAAAAATATTGATGGAACAAGCCGGTTATAACACTAAGAGCGATGACTATTTGAAGCAGGTTATTGGATTACTTCATGAGCGTGTAGCTAAAGTGGATGAATTTATTGGTATGGGATCATTCTTTTTTTCTGCACCCACAGAATATGATGCAAATGCTCTAAAAAAATGGAAAGCGGAAAGTGGAGAAATGGTTGAAGCGTATAAAAGTAAAGTTCAAAAATTGTCGAACGATGATTTTATAGCTGGGAATTTAAAATCTGCTTTAGAACAGGTGGTAGAAGAAAAAGAAGTTGGTTTTGGAAAAGTGATGATGCCGGTGCGTATTGCTACTACGGGGCAGGGCTTTGGTCCAGACTTATTTTCAGCCTTAGCCCTTGTAGGCAAAGAGGATGTTCTTCACCGTATGGAGATTGCTATTGAGAAATTGGGATAAAGATGATGTTGTTGTGATGGGATGTAACCCATCACAACAATATTTAGAAGTTGACTCAGGGATTATCTAAATCTTCTCCTTGTACAGCTTCACCTTCTGCCTCTTTTAATGTTCTAATCTTAATTTTTGCAAATGCATAGATCATCGTCATAAAGGGGCTAATAATGTTAAAAAAAGCGAATGGTAAATACTCCCAGTACGCCTGCATGGTAAGCACCACAAGTATTCCATGGAACTAATACAGAAGTTACCGTGCCAGAATCTTCTAGGGTACGGCTCAAGTTTTCTGGAGCTAAATCCATGTCTTTATAAGTATCAGTATACATGCGGCCAGGAACAACAATGGCTAAATACTGATCGGATGCCGTAATGTTGAAAAATACACACGTACCAACCGTTGATGCCACTAAAGAGCCAGCGCTATTTACAAACGAAATCACACCTTCGGCAATACGTTTCAACATTCCACACTTCTCCATTACCCCTCCAAACATCATAGCAGAAAAAACAATCCAAACAGTTCCAAGCATACCAAACATGCCGCTGGAACTAAGTAAATCATCAACAATGGCACTCCCAGTTGCAATATTAACATCCCCATAGAACGCAGTAATTACGCCAACATATGCCGATTCCCAATTGTAGACTTCATAGCCTGATACTGCAAGAACTACATCTGATTGAAAAATAACAGCAAATAAACCTCCTAGTACTGCCCCTGCTGTGATTGCTGGTATTGCAGGTACTTTCTTAACAATTAATGCGATTACGATAATTGGAACTAAGAATAGCCATCCATTAATATTAAATTGAGATGAAATAGCGTCAAGAATTTCTTGAGTATCTACCGATGAACCATTAGTGGTTGAAGTAAAACCAAGTATTAAGAAGATAATAAGTGCAATACTTATAGATGGAATAGTAGTAAATGCCATGTATCGTATATGAGTAAATAAATCTGTACCAGCCATTGCAGGAGCTAGATTTGTTGTGTCGGATAATGGAGACATTTTATCACCAAAGTAAGCTCCAGAGATTATTGCTCCTGCAACCATTCCAATATTTATACCTAATGCAGTTCCGATACCAACTAATGCTATCCCTACTGTAGCAGAGGTTGTCCAACTGGAACCCGTTGCTATAGATACAATTGCGCATACAATACAGGCTGCCACTAAAAAAATAGTGGGATTCAGAATCATTAATCCATAATAAATCATAGCTGGGACAACACCACTAAGTAACCATGTACCGGCTAATGAGCCTATCAACATAAGTATAATTATTGATGCCATTGCAGAACTGATGCTTTGTACCATACCGGTTCTAATTTCTTTCCAACTATAGCCAAGGCGTATGGCTACTAATGAAGCTACAGCAGCAGAAAACATTAAGATTATTTGATTGGAACCGTCAAGGGAAGCATCACCATAAATGCGAACATTTACAAATAAAGCAATTATTAAGAAAATTATTGGAGTGAGAGCTTGTAGAAGCGTTGGCTTTTTATATTGGTAAGTCATTATTCAAAATTGATTCTTAAGATTGAAACGAACAGAATGTTAGATTATAAATTTTTATGCAGGGATAGAATAGGTATTCTCTTCCAAAATGTCATGTGTGCCAGAAATAAATCGTCGTTCTGTAAAATGTATGGTTCCGTCGTAATCAATTAGTAGAATTGTAGAACACATTGTGCCGTAGGTTTTAGTAGTAATAAATGGGGATGATAGTGCTTTTTCCCACAGCTTGGGAATACCCGTTTTAGGGAGTTGGTTGTCTAATGCTTGGGTATCATCGCCTAAAAATGAAAAAAATAAATTTTCATTTAGTTCTTTGTTTTGGATAGCATTAGTTAATGATAATTTTACTCTTTCTAATTTGGGCCATGGCGTATCCAATAATGCATTACTTAGTCCATAAATACCGGCTTTAATTTTTGTAGGGGTCGTATCATAATTTGAGAAATGAAATATATGTTTTGTATCGCCAAGTACCACATTGAAGCCAAGATAGGTATGGGCATTGCGCTCTAATTTTTGAAGATATTCTTGCGCAGAATCATTAGATACTAAAAAATTTAATGCAATTTCACCCCGACTTGGAGGATGTTCAAGTTTCCAATTCGGATCTCTATAATTTGTTAAAGCAGCCCATTTTCCTGATTTCGTGATACCCATCCATGTTCCTCCTCCTTCTAAATCTTTTCCTGCTAAAATATGTGGCTTTTCTTCTTCCATCCAAAATTGAGCAGATCGTGTAGGGCGATTATAGAATTCATCCCTATTTGCTGCAAGAATTAGTTTATATTTGGGATGTTTATGGTAAGCAAAAGTGATAAGACACATAATAAATCAACAAAAAAATAGGGTTTTAAAAACGATTTAATCTAAGCATATTAAGTCAACTTAATTCTAGAAATCCGTACTAAGGTTTTATGTTTGCATTTAAAGATCAACGCTTTTTAGATATATCCCTTTTGGTATTAGGGTTTTTGGGTGCGCTATGGTTTTTTAGTAGTATGGAAAATTACCATCCTTTGAGCATTGTAGAAATTAATTTTGATGAACATAAGGC
>JAYPYN010000032.1:13810-16660 GCA_038154605.1 Balneolaceae bacterium | reverse complement strand
GAAATAAACCGCATATTAACCGATCATATATCTGAATTATTATTCTGCTCATCGGAAGTTGGCGTAAATCAACTTAAAAAAGAAAATATTGATGGTTCAATTTTTAATGTTGGAGATGTTATGTATGATGCATTTCTAACATTCTCAGAAATTTCAAAAAAGAAAAACTCAGGAAAAAAAATTTTAAAACAATTAGATAACGAATTTTATCTAGCTACTATACATAGACCTTCAAATACAGATAATCCAAGTAATCTATCATCAATACTACGAGCTTTTTCAGAGTTGGGAAGACAAGTAATCTGGCCTCTTCATCCTCGAAATAAAAATAAACTAAGCGAATATAAATTGCCTTCTAACCTCTTAATAATTCCACCACAATCTTATTTTGATATGAATGCATTGCTAAGAAATTGCAATAAAGTTTTAACTGATTCTGGTGGATTACAAAAAGAAGCATATTGGGCAAAAAAACCTTGTATCACAATCCGAGAAGAAACAGAATGGATTGAAACATTACATGGAAATTGGAATCAACTAACCGGACCAAATTCTTCAAAAATTATTTCTGCTATGTCTCAAAATCCTTATACAGAATGGACTCCATTATATGGAATTGGAGAATCTTCAACTGCCATTGCTGAGAAGATTCTAAGACTAATCAAGTAGATGCTAATTTAGAATAAAATTTAATTAACGGTTGAACGGTCGCCTCCCAATTGAAAAACTTCTCAGTAGCATCTAATCTTCCTTTTCCAAGATTTTTAGACATTGATCCTATTTCAAATAGCTCATCCATTTTCTCGGCATACACTAACTCAAAAGATGGCCTCTTTAATATTAGAATAAAATATTCAATTACATTAAAGTGTATAATCATTTTTAGGTGACGAATGTGTCAAACAATCACATATTACTATTTTGATCATATATAGTTAACATTTCTTTTGATGCAATTTTCCAATTATATTTTTCTAGAACAGCACTATACCCATTTTTACCGAATGTTTTTCTCAACTTGGTATCATTATATATAGTTAATATAGCTTCAATAAATTGTTGTTTATTTTCACTTTCATATACGATACCACAATGTTCAGTCTCAACAATTCTTTTTATAGAATCACAATTTGTCGCAACTATAGGTAACTGATAATACATATATTGAAACAGTTTATTTGAGCTAGAGTTATTAGTTTGTGGTGTCTTTCTAAACGGAACTAGACCAATATTTGCAGCCTTAAGAAAAGATTTTATTTCACTTTGTTGTTTCCAACCCTCAAATTCAACAAGCTTGTTAAGCTTAAGTTCCCTAACTAATTGTTCTAGATTATCACGTTCTTCACCATCGCCAACTAAAACTAATCGTAGATTTTTAATTTTTTTTTCAATTGATGGAAGTGCCTTTATTACATGTTCTAAACCCCTATTACTTATAAATCCGCCTACATATATCAAAACAAATTTACCTGAATATTTTTGAATAATATTTTCATCCACTTCAAAACTATCAAATAAATCTAAACGAATTGAATTGGGAGTGATTAAGGCATTTTCTTCTTTCACTCCTTTATGAATTAATCGTTTTCTTATTCCTTCACTTACAGTTATTACTTTATCGAAAAGTGGTAACCATTTACGTTCGTTCTTTTCCCATTTTGAATGAGAAAAGATAAGGTTATTAGGAAATCGATTCGGCCAATCATAATCTTTGAGTACTTCTACATAATTTTCATGCATATCCCCAACAAATAAAAGATCAAACCTAGGCTTCAAGCGTGTAATCACCCCAAAAGTATATAGATCATGCAAATGAAGTGCATCATATTTTCTAACTTTCAGAATCCTTTTTACATGTTTAATTATAACATGTTCTAGAAATGGTATTATTCCTGCTAACCCATGCATTTTTTTTAACCAAAATTTCGAAAAAGCAACTCTATAAATTGTTACTCCTTTGTATACGATTTCTTCTGACTTTGAATAATCACCTATAGATAATATTCCAACTTGATGTCCATTTTTAATTAAAACTTCTGCCTCATTCTCTATGCGAATATCCGTTGGGATTTTATGATCCACTACCATTAAAATATTCATAAACTATACAACCCTTTCCGACATATATATTCGAATTATACGTTCACTTGATACATTCCTCATAAAATTGCTTTAAATCATCTTCAATTAACATATTATTGTGCCAGAGGGTGGTAAATATACCAGAATGTTTTTTACACTGGTTTTTTAGATTCTGAACAATATTCCAAGCTGAAGGTAAATCATTTCTTAAGCCCATATAGGAAAAACTTAATAAACTTTGTTCCATCATGATTAATGGTTCGATAGTAACAGAAGATATTTTCATAGAATCAAAATTGAAAGCCGGATAAGAGATACTAGTACCTGTCTTAAATCCAGGTTTTTGTGCAAATGTTAATGTTTGATCTATTTCAATACCTGCTTTTTCAAGTTCAGTAATACTGTGATTATTCCATCTTAAATAGTGATTCCTATTTTTGAAACTCTTTTGTTTAATTCCTACGTTTTCACAGATTTTTTTTAACTCTTTAAACTCTTTTTCTATCTGTCCTGGTATTATTGTAGCGTTAAAAGAAGGGTGCAGTCCAATTTTTTGATCATTCAGATATATCAGTTTCAAAAGATCTTTGATAACATGATCATCAATGTTATAATCAGCATCATACTTTGGATTCATGGACTTTGCTAAGAAATGAAAAGTACTTGTAACATCATATTTTAAAGAGGTGTCAATGATCCATTTAAAAGTATTATATGGGTCTGCATTTAAATCTCCTTTACGAACTTTCCTATAAATATTAGTTCTTT
>JAYPYN010000032.1:13310-13800 GCA_038154605.1 Balneolaceae bacterium | reverse complement strand
CTTAAAAGGTCTGTCAACATCATGGGATGGTGAGACTTCAAACTTTCTGATTGGAGTAACTAATTTTATGTTAAATTTATTTTCTATGATCAACCTGAAAAAATCAATTAGCTCGTCTACAATGGGTTGATTTAATAGAGAGGCATTAATTGCACTTTTGTACTTAAATCGCCCAAATTTATCAAAATGTGATTCTCTATTTAAAACATGTTCCTCATATCTACTTAGTAGAATAAAAATTGTACCTATTATATCCACATTAAAATGGCACCTTTTATTGGGAAGATCATTACTTATAACGGCATGATACACTTCATTTTCATATTCAAATCTATCTAAGGAGTATGGAAATATATTTCTTTTTTTTAGAAACCTTTCTGCTTCATGAATAACAAAGTAAGCAGGAAACTCAATTATCTTTTCATTATGCTTGAAGGAAAGATTTAATACCTCCTTTTTTTCTGTAAAAAATTGAATTCCTAATCTATTA
>JAYPYN010000032.1:5703-13300 GCA_038154605.1 Balneolaceae bacterium | reverse complement strand
GGTTAAGACATACTCTGAGACAACTGATAATTTATAAGGTATTATGCAATTGATATTTATCAACTTAAAAAGTATTATATATTTGATGCTTCAAAAAAGTGTTGATTTTATTTCAATATGATAAATTTCTAAAATTGTAAATAACTTAGATAATCTTATAAAATTTTTGAGCTTCAATTAGCATAGAAATTAGAAAATATCCATTACTAATTTTCTGAATGTTAAGAAAATGCATAGAAAAACTTCCAAATGAACTAAAAAATGGTTCAATTCCACTTATACTACATCTTTATTATTAAGAGTTTTAGGATTTAGATTGCCCAAATTTGAGTAATTGAAATTCTTTATTTAAAAGCATACTCTTCATATCTACTCAAGTGTTAAAAATAATATCATTTAAATCAATTAAAGACATACTATTTTTCAGATATAAATTTTTACTCACCATTACATAGTTGCTGTAATTATTAAACTTCAAACGATCTAAGAAATACTGAAAATAGTTTCGTTTTTTTAAAAAGTTTTAACTTTCTGAGTAAATTAGCAGAAAAGTCAAATTTGTTATTGCTAAACTCACATAGATAAGTTGTTCTTGATTCAACTTTTATGGAAAAAGTAAAAATGCGACCGCTAATAAAGTGTAAAATATATCTTGAATTACTTTCAAGCTCTTCAGGTATATAACTATTTATTTTTATATGTTCGATAATAAATATTAGTTTTATACATTAAATTTATTTTTTAAACCAAAGTATAATCACACATGATTCAATAAAATGGTGATTAATCAAACTTGTAAATAGTTTTCACTATAGCTTACTTAATATAAAAGTTAGAAAGTTCAACATATAAATTTTGATAACTTTATCTAAGTTATACAAGCTTTATACTTAATGATATTATTATAATAATTTGTTAGAAAGGGCAGATAATCCAATTGCAGTTATATTAGGAGGTCATGTAAACGGTTACAGTGTATTGCAAGAACTATTGGATTTTGGTATAAAAAACATTTGGTTAATTGATTCTAAAAAAAATCCTGGGTCTTACAGTAGATTACTATCTGGATTCACTTTAATCGATGAAAATTCTACCTCTCTTTATAAAGCACTCAAAAATCTCAGTAAAGAGTATTCCTTCCTTGTACCATTTGCCACTAACGACCATTACTTAGAATGGCTACAACAAATCACTTCTAAAATATCAGAATTTTGTTTTATCCCTTTCAATGCCGAAAAATTGGATCTATATCTCAGCAAAGCTTTTCAATATCAGTTATGTAAAGAACTTGAAATTCCGTTTCCAAATACAATAACACTAACTAAGGCAACCGATGTTAATAAATTAAATAATCTTAATTTTCCCATAATCATTAAACCAATTAAAAGAGAAGATATTTTAGGTGAAATTTTTAGAAATAAGGTGTTACGGAAATTTGAAGACCTAAAAAAAATTGAACAAAAAATTGATACCTTCTTAAAGGCAGGGATTGAACTTATCGCATCAGAAATTGTACCTGGTGATGACACAAATATTTATGCTTATACTGCACATAAAAACATTAATGGAGAAATAATTAATAGTTGGATTGGGAAAAAATTAAATCAATACCCTGATAATTATGGTGTTTTTTCAAGTGCTACAAACCGTGCTCCAGAAATCATACGATATCAAGGTGAAAAGCTTGTTAAATCAATAAGTACAAATGGGATAATTGAACCCGAGTTCAAATTTGACGTTCGTGATAATACTTATAAACTTATGGAAATTAATTTACGATCAATGATGTGGCATCGTATAGGCTATCTTTGTGGTGTACCTTTAAATTATTCGTTATGGCGAGAAGCATTAGACATGGCACCCAAGTTTTATGAACAAAATACAGCCATTAATTATCATTTTGTATATTTAAAACATGAATTGATAAATCTTATTTATAGAAAAAAGTACTTAAAATCTTTCGTAAATAATATTTATAAGGGTAATCATCGATCATACGCTTATTTGAACAAATCGGACTTAAAACCATTCTTGGTTGACCAATTTTTTACTTTAAAAACTATTATCTCTAGATTTCTAAATATCTAATTTTAAAAATTAAAAAATATATCCAGAAAATGAGACTCAAAACCAAAGGAGTGCAGATTCAAAAACATGTATATTTTAATAATTTAGAGTTTAGAGGTACAGCATCATTAGGGGAATACTCTCGTTTAACCGGAGATCCTAAAATTATAATTGGCAATAATTTTTATTGTAACGCTACATGTCATTTTTTGGGTGATATTACTTTTGGTGATGATGTACTTATTGGACCACAAACTATCATCTGGGGAAGAGATCATGGTATTGAACCTGGTTTAGAAATCCGACTACAGAAAAAAACAAAATCACCTATAGTAATTGGAAATAATGTTTGGATAGGAGCAAATGTTACCATTCTTAAAGGTGTACATATTGCCGATGGAGCTGTTATTGGCGCAGGTGCTGTTGTTACTAAAGATATCCCACAAAATGCAATCGCACACGGAAACCCAGCTAAAGTAATTAAATTTCGAAGTTGAATATTTCTTATGGGTATCATCATTCAACAGAGTATAAAAAATTCTATCATATCCTATTTTGGTATAGTTCTAGGTTTCATCACTACTATTAAACTATTTCCAAATATTCTAACAGAAGATGAATTTGGTCTTACTCGTGTAATGATTGCAATAGTTACGTTAGCAAGCCAATTTGTAAATTTTGGTTTACCGAATACTATTGTAAAATTTTACCCAGAATTAAAAGATATAGTTGCTAAACCAAATACATTATTTTGGCTTTTCTCGCTACCCCCTCTTTTTCTGTTTGTTATAGTTGGGGTATTCTTCATTTTTTTTAAGCCTACTCTAGTTAATATTTTTTCTGATAATAACATCTTATTTGAACACTATTATTATCTTCTTATACCATTATTATTCTCTGTTTCTGCATTTGGATTAGTAATCTCTATTTTAAAGTCAAACTATAACACCGTTCTACCATCTTTTCTCCAAGATGTTTGTCTAAGAATAGTGACAATGGTAAGCTTATTTCTTTTTTTCTTTAAATGGATAACATTTAAAGAGTTTATGTTACTTTTTATATGTAATTACTTACTCCAGTATCTTATTTTGTTCATTTATGCATTAACCAAAAAATTTATCATTTTTGATTTCCCAAGTAAGATTATTGATAAAAACTTATTAAAAAAGCTTTGCACTTACAGTATTTTTTCTTTCTTCGGTGGTATCACCATGATATTAGTTGGTAATATTGATTTAATAATGGTTAGTACATTTGAAGGACTCTCTAAAACAGGCATTTATTCTATAGCAATTTATATTGGATCGGTTATTGCAATACCAAGAAAATCTATAGCCAAAATAACTTTACCTGTTTTGGCTGAATCTTTTAAAAGAAATGATTTTGCAAATATTAAATTAATCTATCGTGAAACATCACTAAACCTTTTACTTTTGGGATTGTTGATCTTTATAGGTATCGTAGCCAACATCAACAACATTTATGCTCTTATGCCAGAAGCATATTCTGAAGGAATATTTGTTATAATTGCATTAGGTTGTGCCTATTTATTTAACATGTCTACTGGAGCAAACGGACAAATCATTATCACTTCAAGTTTCTACCGATTTGATTTCTATTCATCTGTCGTCTTAATTCTATTAACAATAGGGCTTAATTTACTGCTAATACCCAGATTTGGGATCAATGGAGCAGCATTTGCCACTGCAATTTCCATTTGCGTTCACAACCTTATAAAATTGATTTATGTTTGGATTAAACTAAAAATTCAGCCTTTTTCGATTAATCAAATTTGGTTGGTTTTAATTTCTATAGTTTTACTTTATTCATCATTTCAAATTGAGGAATTAGATAATTTTTATTTAGATATCATTATTCGATCAATATCCATAAGTTTTATATACATTCTTGCCGTAAGAATTCTAAATCTTTCAAAACGATTTAATCAAATTATAGATACGCTTTTCGCACGATTATTGAAGCTTTAATACATTTCTAATTCTCATATTGGTATCTTTAACGAAATAATTTATAGCTATATAAAAATTACCAATGCCCAAAACCAAATATACTACACACCCAGGAATGGTAGATATTCTACCCGGAGAAGTTGAAAAATGGAGGGCTTTGGAAGCAATTATCCATGAGGAAGCGTCAGCGTTTAATTTTGAAGAAATTAGAACTCCAATCATGGAGCAAACCGAACTTATTAAGCGCGGTATTGGGCAATTAACTGATATTGTTACTAAAGAGATCTTTGCATTCACAAAAGGAGATCATAATTATGTATTACGCCCAGAGTTAACCGCTCCCGTAGTTCGTTCTTATGTGCAGCACCATCTTGCTCAACGTGGGGGGACTCAAAAACTCTATTATATCGGGCCTATGTTTCGAGCAGAGCGCCCTCAAAAAGGTAGACAACGCCAATTTCATCAGTTTGGTTTAGAAATTTTAGGTACAAACGATCCCATAGCTGATGTGGAATGCATTACTTTTATGATGCGTATTTATGAACGCATTGGTATTAAGAATTTTACTTTAAAATTAAACTCTGTTGGGGATCCAGAAAGTAGAGAAACGTATAAACATGTACTTAAAGATTATCTTCGCCCAAATCTAGAACAATTAAGCGAGCTCTCCAAAACGCGTTTTGAAAAAAATCCAATGAGAATACTGGATTCAAAGGAACCCGAAGATCAAGAATTCATCAGAAATGCTCCTGCTATTCGCGACTTTCTAAATGAAGAATCATCCCAGCATTTCGATCAGGTATGTAAGTACTTAGATATGAGGGGTATAACATATCTTATAGATCCATTGCTTGTTCGAGGTATGGATTACTATACAAAAACTGCGTTTGAATTAACTAGCCCCGACTTAGGATCTCAAGATGCTTTTGCTGGTGGTGGAAGATATGATTTGCTTGTCGAAGAAATTGGTGGTCAACCCACTCCTGCCATTGGTTTTGCAGCGGGTATGGAACGTTTACTTATAGCATGCGATGAATTAGGAATACAGTTAACAAAAGAAAAATCTATTGATTTATTTGTTGTTTGCCTAGGTGATAATGCCAGAAATTGGGTAATAAAACATCTCTCCGAATTTAGAAATCGAGGTATTTCTGCCACCATGGATTATAAAGGACGTTCAATGAAAGCTCAAATGAAAGAAGCAAACCGTCAAAACGCAAAATTTGCACTTATCATCGGAGATAACGAATTAGAATCGGGGCGATTTGTATTCCGAAATATGTTAGAGAGTTCCGAAGAAAAACTTACAAAAGAAGATATCTTAGCTCGTTTCTAATTGGCTTACTCGTATTCTAATTGAGATTTTAATTCCAATATATCTTTTGGATATCCCAGTATTGATAAAATATCTCGCGATTCTAAAATTGTTTTACCTTTAGGAATGATGATTTCACCATTACGCTCAATGATGGTAACTAAACATTCCCCTGGCAAATCAAGCTCCATTATTTTTTTACCAATCCAATTTTCTGCCACCGTACCTTCCATCAATCGAATATTGAAAAAACGCTCATCGGTAAGGAGTACCTGTTTCATAGCTTTTTCAATTTTTGCATTTTTCCAACGCTCTAAGAAGCCTTCAGCCTCAATTAACTCCGCTAAATGACCAATAATTCGCATATGAAGTAACGGTTTATTTTTTGGTGTGGCTAGAAAAATAATAGCAAAAGCTTTCTTCATCTATATTAAAATTAATTCCTTCAGCAGAGTGTATCGCCAACATTTCAGGAATTTTAACTTCCTCAAGTTGTACATATTTAAAAAACACACCATCCTTCATCTGAATAAAATTGTCTCCTAAATCTGAAAGTTGTTGTTTTAAAAACGCACGATCTAATTTTAATCGCTGATTTAATGTTACCGTTGCTTTCAATAATAGTCGTTCTAGATTGTTTTGGCCCTCTTCTGTGTGTAACATTATAGATCGTGCTATTACTTCTTCATAGGTGAGCGACGAATCTATATTTTTTTCATTAATAATGGTCATTAATTCGTGTTCGAGTGCTTCGTAGCGCAATTGCCCTAATCTACTGTAAATATGATAAATAGCACCTTGGCGCTTCACTTTTCCATGAGCAAAATAAAAATACCATCCAATACAAAGAATAATCATCGTGCATGTTAAACCTACTGCAAGTAATCCCATCTGGGCAACTAACCAAATAGAAATAAGCATTCCAATAATCTGAACCCAAGGATAAAATGGGGACTTATATCCTGGTTTATATGCTTCTATCTGGCTCTCTCGCATAACAATCACAGATAGGTTTATAAGTCCGAAAAGTAGTAATTGAAATGCAGACGCTAGTTTTGCTACCGCTTCTACATCGAATAATAACAATACAGCGGCCATTATCAAGGTAGTAACAATTACTGATAAATGAGGCGTTTTAAAGCGGCCTATCGTTTGGAATACCGGGCTTAGTAAACCATCACGACTCATTGCTAATGGATATCTTGATGCAGACAAAATTCCTGCATTTCCTGTAGAAGCAAAAGCAGCAATTGCCGCAATTACGATTAATAGCACTCCAGTATTGGACGGCATAAAATTCATTATAACCTCGCCAACATCGGCAACTGGGGTTAAACTGTCGAAAAATTGTTGCGATGGTAACACTTTCACCATTATAAATACCCCAACTACATATACAATACTTGCTGTAATCAAAGATAAAATCATTCCAACAGGGATCGACCAATCTGGGTTTTGTACTTCTTCAGCTATGCTTGCAACTTTAGTCAGTCCGGCATACGATACAAATACAAGCCCAATGGTTGAGATGAATCCATTTAATCCATTTGCGAAAAAGTTAGCAGACTCTTTAACCACTGTAGGTTGATCTTGCGTAAACATGAAGGATAAACCTACAATCACAAAAAAAGCCATAATTATTACAAGTGCAGAAACCAGAAACCTCTGTAAAAATGCTGTTTCTTTAGCACCAAAAATATTTAGTAATCCAAAGGCAAAAGTAAGCACTAATGCTAATGGTAGCATGTCTATATCAACATATAAAGAGAGGTATGCGCCCATCCCAATCAAAGCAAATGCACTTTTAAAAATTAGGGCTATCCAAGAGCCTAGCCCACCAATAGTACCTACTAAGGGGCCTAAACTTCTATCAAGAAAATAATAAGCTCCACCAGCTTTAGGCATGGCAGTACTTAATTCTGCCACACTAAACATAGATGGTAAAATTAAAAAACCAGCTGCGAGATAAGCCAAATACACGGATGTTCCTGATTCCATTGCCGCTAGACCAGGTAAAAGAAAAAATCCTGAACTAAACATCGCTCCGGTACTTACAGCGTATACATCAAAAATAGTAAGCTTTTTTAATAATTTTTTCTTTGTGTTAGACATAAACTAAAGTTTTAATTGCATACTTTGTTAATACTGAATAATAGCTCTTTTAAAATTCTTGTTCCCAATAAAGTTTTAGTTTTTTTAAACTAATACAATTTTGTATTCCTCTTACATTAATTAAAAATCCCAT
>JAYPYN010000032.1:2974-5693 GCA_038154605.1 Balneolaceae bacterium | reverse complement strand
GTCAATAGAAGTTTAAGTAAATGATTAATAATTGTCCAAAAAAATTAATTTTTCTACTAAGTATATAAACCCTCAAATTCGTACATTAAATCTTTAAAATTAGCACAAAAGCACTTTTAAGAGCAGGTTTATCTAACTCTATATAGCCCTATTAAATCGTAATTTTATGTTTCCTAATCAAGTAGTAGACGCCTTTAATGTGCACAAAACTCCCTTTTATTTTTACGACGTTGAATTGTTACGCGAAACCCTTGTTCAAGTACAAAAATATGGCATTAATAAAGGCTATCGAGTTCATTTTGCTTTAAAAGCGAATCATCAACCAAAAATTCTTCAAATCATTCGAGAATATGGCTTAGATGCAGATTGTGTAAGTGGTGGGGAGATTAATCGTGCTTTAGATACTGGCTTTTTACCTAATCAAATTGCTTTTGCTGGCGTTGGAAAAAATGACGACGAAATTAACCTAGCACTAAGTCATGGCATATTTTGCTTTAATTGTGAATCTCCTCAAGAACTCGAGGTTATTAATGAATTAGCAAAACAAGCTGATAAAATTGCGCATGTTGCCCTTCGCTTAAATCCTAATGTAAATGCAGAAACACATCATTATATCACTACTGGTTTAAGTGAAAATAAATTTGGAATTATTGAAGATGATCTTGATCTAGTGTTAGAAAAACTACCCCTTTTAAAAAATATTGAGTTAAAAGGAATTCACTTTCATATTGGATCTCAAATTTTAAAACTGGAACCCTTCGAGCAATTGTGTGAGAAAGCAAATAGACTTAATAGTTATATAGAGCATAGAGGATACAGACTTGAAGTAATTAATGTTGGTGGAGGCTTTGGTATAAATTATGATTCTCCAACGGCTGATTCTATTCCAGATTTTGAGCATTTTTTTGAAACCTTTTCTAAACATATTATTCTAAAAGAGCATCAAACACTACATTTCGAACTTGGGAGATCTATTGTTGGACAATGTGGAAGCCTTATTTCTAAAGTTTTGTATACTAAAACGGGGCGTGCTAAAAATTTTGCTATAATTGATGCCGGGATGACGGAATTATTACGCCCTGCCCTTTATCAGGCCATTCATGCGATTGATTCTTTAACATCTACAAAATCAGACAACACCTACGACGTGGTTGGGCCTATCTGTGAAAGTTCTGACACTTTTAGAAAAGAAATAGAACTACCGGAACTTTCCAGAGGCGATTTGATTGCAATTCGAAGTTGCGGAGCATATGGCGAAGTAATGCAAAATGAGTATAATCTGCGACCTCATGTACGCTCCCTATATTCCGATGAAATTTAACCTTTATAATGTATGATTAATATTTCTGTGCTAAAGTTTGGCGGCACATCCATGAACGATCATAAATCATGGAAACAAGTGTTAGACATAATTGCTTCTTACGAGTACCCGGTGGTAGTAGTTTCTGCTACTGCAAGAACTACTCGGCAATTGATTGATGCAGCTAAATGTGCGGAATCCGGAAAACTGAATGACGCTGGTGGAATCGTTGAGGATATTCGGATAAGGCATAACGATTTAGTGTCAAAATTTTTGAAAGATAATCCTCATAAAAAAGAAGTTCTGATTAAAGAAAGTTGTGAAAAAAAGGTGAATCAAAAACTGAGTCATCTTACAAAATTGCTAGAATATACATCAAAAAAGAAAATACTAACGCCTGCAATGCAAGATTCTATCGCAGCTATTGGCGAACAGATTTCCTCCTATTTATTTGCACAATGTGGATTGGCAACCGATCAACTTACTCAACATATCGATGCAAAAAAAATCATCAAAACCAATGCAGAATATGGTACTGCAATTCCTAATCGAAGCTTAATAAATCAACGATGCGGTTCCTTAGAAACCATCCTTGAAAATGGTTTTACGCCTATAGTTGGAGGATTTTATGGAGAAGCTCCTGACGGAACTACCACTACACTTGGCTTTGAAGGCTCAGACTATACCGCAAGTTTAATTGGCGGAGCACTACATGCACAAACAATAGAAATATGGACCGACGTAAGTGGTGTTTATACCGGCGATCCTAGATATATTAAAGATGCAGTTCCCATTCCAGAATTAACCTATTTTGATGCTACAGAAATGGCTTACTTTGGCGCCAAAGTGTTACATCCTGCCACTTTAAAACCTGCACAAGAACGTAATATCCCAGTGTTCGTGAAGAATATGTTTAAACCCAAAGATGAAGGAACAAAAATTGTACGCGAAACAACATATCAAAGAAAATTTCTAGCTCTCTCTTTTGAAAAAAATATGGCTTTATTTACTGTAAGTGCCTATGAAACGATGATGGGATATTCTTTTTTAACTAAAGTCTTTAATATTTTAGAAAAATTCCGCTTAAAAGTTGATGCAGTAAATACCACAGAAGCTTCGGTTACCATTGCATTATCTAATTCCTCAATACTTAACCAACTTTCTAAAGAATTAGTGGATGTAGGTACGGTAGAGATAGAAAATGAAAAGGGTTTAATTACTCTGATCGGTTGCACCCCTTCTCAATCAGATGATCTCTCAGAAATGGTGTTTAGTACATTAGGAAATACACCTATTGATATGCTAAACTTCACAAAAGAAAAAAGAAATCTTAGCATTGTGTTAGATGATTCCTTAACAGAAATAATGAGCCAAAAAATTCATACTTCAATTTTCGGTTGATTCTCTTTCGCTATTATT
>JAYPYN010000032.1:0-2964 GCA_038154605.1 Balneolaceae bacterium | reverse complement strand
ATTTTCTTCTGTGGGTAAAATAATTCCCATTTTCTTAGCTCGGATTGCCCATTTTTCTCTAGCTAGTTTCTGCATATCCTCAATAGCATCAATTTCATCTACAATTTCTATACCTAGAAGAGTTTCAACTAAATCTTCCATAGTAACAACTCCTGCTAATCCCCCATATTCATCAACTACAACTGCAATATGCTCTTTATTTTCTAAAAATCTTTGTAATAAAACTTTAAGAGAAATAGTTTCTGGAACTATTAAAACCTCTCTTTGTATAGCAGAAAGAGGGTCTTTTCCGTTACCTATTGATTGTTGTTCATACAAGTCAATTTTTAGAATATATCCAGTAATATTTTCTTCATTATCTTTAAAAACAGGTAATCTACTAACCCTTAATTTTTCTTTTTGGGATAATGCTTGTTCAATGCTAAGTGAATCTTGAAATTTCATAACCACAATACGAGGGGTCATGATATCTTTCACATTTAATGAGCTAAACCGAATTAAATTTTTGAAAATATTTGATTCTTCTTCTTCAAAAATACCTTCCTGAAGCCCCTGATCAGCCATAGCCGAAAATTCTTCTCTACTTAAACTAGGCTCTTTAGATGCTGGATTAATTAAGGTCGTAATCAGTTCAGAAAGTTTTACAAATGGGTAGGTTGCAATAATTAAAAGATTAATAATTCTAGCAGAAATAATTGCTAAACTTTTCCAAAATGTTGCACCCATGGTTTTTGGAATAATTTCGGAGAGGATTAAAATTAATAGTGTTAGCACAATAGATACCAAGCTTACATATACATCTCCAAAAACAACCAATGCTTGTGCTCCCACACCTGCTGCGCCTATGGTGTGAGCTATGGTATTGAGGGTTAAAATAGCAGATAGAGGACGATCTATATCTTCCTTCAATTTTTTAAGTAATAATCCTGAATTGGGTTCTTCTTGCTCCTTCAAAACCACATACGACGGCGTAATTGAAAGCAAAACAGCTTCTAGAATAGAGCACAAAAATGAAACCCCTAGCGCTAATATCAAATAAAATAGTAGTAATCCCATTCCACAAAATAGGACTATTATTAGAATGTGTGCATATTTTTTTCGATTGTTTTAACACGCTATTCCAAGGTATCTTATTACTCTTTGAATATGAATGAAAACGATATATGCTCGCTCTTGAACAGCTGACATTACATCTTGGTGAACGTGTTTTACTTGACAAGATAAGCACCATTATAAATCCTGGTGACCGAATTGGCCTTGTAGGTCCAAATGGTGCTGGAAAATCCACCTTATTAAAAATAATTATGAAGTTGCGTGAATCGGATAGCGGCACCATCTCCCTTTCTGGCACTGAAACCCTGGGCTATCTTCCCCAAGATGGAGTAGATCCTGATTTTTCGCTCACTATTATTGAAGAGGTTGAAACGGCTTTTTCTGAAATTTTTGATTTAGAACAACGTGTAAACAACATTCAACATACTTTAGCCCATATCGACCATAATACGGACGAATATTCTAAGCTCTTAGATCAGTATGGGATCCTTCAAACCCAACTTGAAAACTCCGGTTTATATTCTTTGCGATCAGAAATTGAAAAAGTTTTAATGGGCCTAGGTTTCTCCAACGATGATTTCCACCGTTCTACCTCAGAATTTAGTGGTGGCTGGCTGATGCGTATTGCCCTAGCAAAACTACTTCTAAGAAAACCAACCTATCTTCTTTTGGATGAACCTACCAATCATTTGGATATTGAATCCCTACAATGGATAGAGCATTTTCTTAAATCGTATGAAGGTGCGGTAATTGTTGTTTCGCATGATCGCGCTTTCTTAGATATGCTTACCACTCGTACACTCGCAATTAGGCGAGGAAAAATGAACGACTATGCTGGTAATTACTCCTTTTATGAACGCAAATGGGAGGAAGAACGAACCTTGCTAATTAACGCTCAAAAAAATCAGGAGAAACAACTCAAGGATACACAAGAGTTTATTGAACGCTTCCGATATAAAGCCACAAAAGCTCGCCAAGTACAAAGTAGAGTTAAACAACTCGAAAAAATTGAAATGATTGAAGTGGAAGATGATCTAGCTTCTGTTTCTTTCCGTTTTCCTGAACCTGAACGAAGTGGACAGGTTGTAATGAATCTCGATCGCGTAACCAAACGTTATGGAACAAATACCGTTTTTGAGGGATTGGATTTCGAAATAGAACGTGGTGATAAATTTGCGGTAGTTGGCCCAAATGGAGCGGGTAAGTCTACATTAATTAGAATTTTATCGGGAAATGAACCTATACAAGCTGGATTCAGAAAAATTGGGCATAAAGTAACGTATTCATACTTTGCCCAACATCAAGCTGAAGATTTAGATTTATCAAGTAACCCGTTAGAAGTAATGCTTATGGCAGGTTCTGGTGAAAAAGAAAGTAGACTTCGAAATATCCTTGGGTGTTTTCTATTTACTGGGGATGATGTTTTTAAGAAAGTAAAAGTGCTTTCTGGTGGAGAGAAAAGTAGATTAGCACTTGCAAAAATGCTGCTATCTCCTGCCAATTTTTTGATTTTTGATGAGCCTACCAATCATTTAGACATGAGCAGCAAAAATATATTGCAGCAAGCCCTTCAGCAATATGCAGGAACCTGCATGATTGTATCTCACGATCGTGCGTTTTTAGACCCCATTGTAAATAAGGTTCTTGAAATAAAGCCAGGACAAATACAAACCTACCTTGGTAATGTATCTTACTATTTGGATAAGAAAAAAGAGGAACTTGAACATGTTTCAGTTTCAAATAATACCATCGATAAATCGCAGCAAGATCGATCTAAAGTTATACTTCCTCAGAATAATGCAAACGATCGTATTAACGGAATTTCAAGAAAAGAACAACGCCGATTAGAGGCAGCACGACGGAATGAGTTAAACAAAAAAATACGTCCGCTAAAAATGAAATTGGAACAGG
>JAYPYN010000031.1:13615-16776 GCA_038154605.1 Balneolaceae bacterium | reverse complement strand
CATATAAAAAGTATATACATTGATTTATTTTTATTAAAATTTGAAAATTTTTACTTATCCAAACTCTTCCACAATACCTTGCTATACATTGATTTATCTAAATCAATGCGTGTTTAACTAAAATATATATACAAATTAAATCTTGAATTTGTCATAGATCACGTATATTCTTGTACGTTAACTAACTCAAAATCACTGAAGATATATAGTCTAATATCTTTCACTCAAACGCCCTAACCAATTTAATATGAGAAAAATAACTTTGTTCATAACACTTTTATTAAGCTTTTCTATCTCAATTCAGGCACAGGAGAAAATTTCTGTAGAAAAAGACCAAGATGGATGGAAAATCTTAGTGGATGGAGAGCCATTAATGATTAATGGTATGAACTGGGATTACTTTCCAAGAGGTACTAATTATTCTTACAGCCTTTGGAATCAATCACCAGAATTTATTAAAAATGCCCTCGATTATGAAATGGGACTTTTGCAAAATATGGGTGTAAATGCCATCAGAGTATATACGGGTATTCAGCCAGAATGGATTACTTACATATACGAAAATTATGGAATTTATACTATGTTAAACCATTCCTTTGGACGTTATGGTTTGACAATAGATGGAGCATGGGTGCCTGTAACTGAGTATGATGATTATAAAACTAAAGATTTACTTATTGGTGAAGTTACAGAACTTGCAAGAGAATATGCGAATACACCCGGATTACTTCTCTATCTATTAGGTAACGAGAATAACTATGGTCTTTTTTGGGCTGGTGCCGAAACAGAAGATTTCCCAGATGATGATGCGCAAAGAGCTTTCGTTGGTGAAAAAAGAGGACGACCAATGTACAGCCTTATGAACGAGGCCGCTGTACAAATAAAAGCAATAGATGGTTCAAGACCAGTTGCAATATGTAATGGTGATTTATTATTTATAGAGCAAATTATTGATGAAGCTCCCGACGTAGATATATTAGGAATAAATACATATCGTGGAGTCACGTTTACAGATCTATTTGATCGTGTTGCAGCAGAATATGGTAAACCAGTGCTTTTAACTGAGTTTGGTGTCGATGCTTTTAACGCAAGAACACTTACAGAAGCACAATCAGATCAAGCTTTTTACAAAAAAAATAATTGGAAACATGTTTATGCAAATGCAGCAGGCATGGGTAAGGCCAACAATTCAATTGGAGGTTTTACATTTCAATTTAGTGATGGATGGTGGAAATTCGGTCAAACCGAAAATCTTGATATTCACGATGTAAATGCATCTTGGTCGAATGGCGGATACCAATATGATTTTGCCGAAGGTGAAAATAATATGAATGAAGAATGGTTTGGAATCACAGCAAAGGGTCCAACTAATCCTCTAGGTTATTATGAACTATTTCCACGTGCAGCCTATTATGTACTGCAAGAAGCACATGCTTATAATGTTTACGCAGAAGAGGCATCGTTAACTGATTTAGAAAAATATTTTGATGGAATTAGCATAGAAGGCGCCGCACTAAAAGCACGAGGCGATAAAGCGGCATTACAAGGTGCTTCTACCGATATCATTAAGTTGAGCCAATTTACTGCTGATTTTAGAACATATAGTACAGGTGGCGAACGTATCAATACTCCAGATGTAATAGATGAAAATGTTGATCAGTATCCTAACCAACTGGGTTTTGATCACTTCGAATCATTTTACATTGGAGTGGAAGCTAATCCTTCCCCGAATATAAGAGGGAACATTGTTACCAATATTTTAGGTAATGTTCCTGGTAATCCAATAGATGAAGTATTTTATGAGAATAGAGGTAGAGCATTAGATATTGAAGGACAACGAAATGACATTACCCTAAATTCAGCTAATCGTATTGCAATTTACAGTGCTGATTATCAATGGACGAATAAATATTTTCAGTTAGATGGATTTTACCGAACAGGACATTATCATTGGGGATATGAAGGTGATTTTTTTGGTTTATATCCAGAAGCTAACTACGGACCTAACATAGATATTTACAATGGTACTGCACCATTTGGCTTCGAAATTGAAGGACGTAAACAATTCAAGAATTGGAAAGCTGCTTTCGGTCCTGAACTTTGGTGGGGAGCAAACCCAGCTTTTCTACTGAAATATGATAATACATTCATGGGTTTTAATGTTACTGGTATCTATCATGAGGATTTGGAAGAACAAGGAGTAATTGAAAGTTCATTTGCAATACCGCAGCCCAAAACCAGAAGATTAAGTCTTTACGCAGAAAAGGAGTCTGGGAATTTAGGATTCCATGCGGGGGCATTGTGGTCGGGTCAGCCATTAAATGGTAGAGATTTTCAATTAGCTAGGGAAGAAAATGGAAATACTAATGTTTATGTGGATGAAATTAAACCGACAGATAATTTTGGTGTCAAACTAAAACTAACATATCAAAATGGACTGCTTAATTGGTATGGGCAAGGCGCTATAATGGGCTTAGTAGCTAACGGTGGTGCAGATCAAACGCTTACGTTTACTGGATGGAGGCTCAAAGATAGCGGTAGTGGAAATCAATATAATGTGCTAACTGGTTTTGCATACACTATTGGTAACCTTCAGATTGCTCCGAATTTCTTGTGGCAAAAACCAATTGAAGGCCCTATATCTAATAATACTGGTGTACTTGGAGCAAGACCAAGAAATATAATTGCCGACCCGTTTGTAGTGCGTTCTAATAGAGAGCAAACTGCGTATGAGTTAGTGCTCACTTGGGATCCAACACCAGGTACTTGGATGTACAATTGGGATTCAGATAGATCCGAAGATGCTGGTCTTGCAGTTAGTATAGGGGTTGTGTATCGCCAGCTACCAACGATAATGGACGCAGCTATAGGAATTCTTCCTGACGGAAGAACCACATTCGCATTTGATGGTTCTGTACCTGCTTCAGACCTTATAGAAATTAATGCTCGAGTTGTTTCTAAATTGAGTAGAGATCTTGGCTTTATTACAACAATTTATGCAGGGGATGCTCAAGCCAATGGTAGCGATGAAAGAAAAATTTCCAGGTTTGGAACCAATCTGAGAATGATTTATAAAGACATGAAATTAAATTCTTTTTTCAAAATGAATGATTTTGGACCATTTGATTATCATCGAGATTTTAACTTAACCTACCCAATTC
>JAYPYN010000031.1:13043-13605 GCA_038154605.1 Balneolaceae bacterium | reverse complement strand
TTTTTCTACCACCCTTGGCAAACCAGATTGGTTTGACCTTCCTACTACTCGTCTTGGTATTCGAGGAACCCTTAGAACTTTGGATAAATATTCACCTAGATATTCCCAAGTTGAAACAGACCCCGAAACGAGCGAAATAGTTCCAATTGACGGGATCGAGAAATTAACTGATGGTGCCGAATGGGAAATCAGAACATACATACAAATAGATATTAGAAACTAAGCGAGATAAAAAACATGAATACATTTTATAGAAATAATATGGCACAGTATATATCTGTAATTATAGTTGCACTAATAGCATTTTCAGCTTGTGAACGATCTGTAAATGGTCTTGATACTCCTACTTTATCGACTAACCCGGAAGTTTTTATGGACGGCTTTAGTGCTGGGTTAGATTACTTTCCTTATGATGATGGATTTGCTTATATAGGGGCTTTTAATGTTGATACGGATGTAACATACAATAATAGTAGAGCTTCAATGCGAATTGATGTTCCTAACTCGGATGGAATTCCAAATTATGCTGGAGCTAATTTTCAAGTGAAGGATGATGGGCGAG
>JAYPYN010000031.1:0-13033 GCA_038154605.1 Balneolaceae bacterium | reverse complement strand
AGATTTAAGTAATTATAATGCTTTAACATTTTACGCGAAAGCAACTACATCATCTATTATTGATGATATTGGATTTGGACAAGATTTTGATAACAGTAATTTTCAATCTCATCTTGATGATTTAAGTTTAGCTACCTATTGGCAGAAATTTATAATTCCAATTCCTAGTAGTACAAAATTGACGGCTGAAAAAGGTTTGTTTTGGTTTGTAGCCAAACCCATTGATGGACGCGGATACTCTTTTTGGATAGACGAACTTAAATTTGAATACGTAGATGATTTTGGATCAAAAATACCATCTATTTATAATGGCATAACAAGTTCAAGCAAAGTGTTTGAAGATCAAAATTTTGTTGTATCAGATATTAAAGTTGATTTTAAATATTTTGGAGAAGAAGAATTCAGAAATGTCGATCCGAATAATCAACTTGTTACTGTTAAGACATCACCTAATTATTTTGAATTTGAGACAACTGATCCAGATGTTGCCGTTTTCGAAAACGATTCTATAAAAATCGTTGGAGGTGGTTCCGCTACAATTACTGCAAAATTGGATGGTATAGAGGCACTAGGCTCTATAACGGTTAGTTCTATTGCATTACCACCTCAACCCAATAGAAATGCTGCAGATGTAGTATCTATTTTTAGCGATTCATATTCAAATGAATCTGTAAATTATTATAATGGATATTGGGCACCATATCAAACTACAACTGGGCAGAATGATATTAATGTTAATGGAAACAGTATCATTAAGTATTCCAATTTAAATTTTGTTGGTATTGAATTTAAAGATAGTTTCAGTATAAATGGTTCCGATTTAACTCATCTTCATTTAGATGTGTATATTGATAAACCAGCTATTGAGAGCGGAGATTTTCTGGATATAGCAATTGTTAATTTTGGCACTAATGGTACAAATACTGAATTTAAAACTCGTTTTAATGCAACTACTAGTACCCCATTAGTAACAGGTAGTTGGGTAAGTTTAGATATTCCTATTTCTGGTTTAAATCCAAGAACCAATATGTCTCAAATAATATTTGTAACTGATGCAACTATATCTGATCTATTTGTGGATAACATCTACTTCTACAAACAGTAAATTAATTAAGAATACACATTAGCTTTCTTAATGTGTATTCTTTAAAATTTTTATGTTCTTCATCATATACTTAATTTTTAGTGTAAATCCTCTTGATTATGCCAATTAATATTTCTTTACAGTTATATACTTTATGTATGTTCTTACTTTTTATATCGTGTTCTGAGACAAATATTGATTCTGATGACAAAAATGATGACAAATTACTCAATTTAATTTGGTCTGATGAATTCGATACAGATGGTACGCTTGATGGAAGTAAATGGCAATATGATTTTGGGAATGGTATAGAGAGTGGGTTACCAGGTTGGGGAAATAATGAGCTACAATACTATACAAATCGATCAGAAAATATTAGAGTGAATGATGGAATGTTAGAGATAATTGCTCGATCAGAATCATTTAATGGCTTTAACTATACTTCTGCTAAAATTCTTACCCGAGATATATTTGAACGTACCTACGGAAGATTTGAAGCAAGCATAAAATTACCCTTTGGGCAAGGTATTTGGCCTGCATTTTGGTTACTGGGAGATGACTCTAATGGCTCTAAAATATGGCCAGAAGTGGGTGAAATTGATATCATGGAATATCGGGGGCAAGATCCTTTTACGGTCCATGGTACCATTCATGGTCCTGGCTATTCTGGTGGGCAAGGTATTACTGGGAAGTATGATTTAAAAGATGGTAGGTTCGATACCGAATTTCATGTTTTTGCAGTAGAGTGGGGACCTGATTATATCGAATTTTACGTTGATGATGCTTTGTATAATCGAATTACTCCATCGGATGTTAACGGAAGATGGGTGTACAACGAAAATAAATTCTATATTATAATAAACGTTGCATTAGGTGGATGGTTCGCTGGTAACCCAGATAATACCACACCTTTTCCACAAACTATGTACGTGGATTATGTAAGAGTGTACGATCTAGAATCATAAATATCATTTCAACAATTGATCATCTTTTCAAATCAAGTAGTTTTTGCTCAATTCTCCATTAAGCTTTTTAATACTCAATATAAAATAAAACAAATTATAAGTGATAAGTAATTCCATGACCTCAGAAGAGGTAGTTCATCAACATACAGATACCGTTTTAAAGTCTGTTACTGTTAATGGTGAAAAATTTTTCAAAATAGAGGATTTTGATTCTATTCGTCCATTTTTTATGAGTATCGTTAGTGATTCCAACCACTGGATGTTTATCTCAAGTAATGGAGGATTATCTGCAGGTCGTAAAAATGCAGAATTTGCTTTGTTCCCATACTACACAGACGATAAAATTACCGAGTTTTCTCATATCACTGGTAGTAAAACGATATTTCAAATAGCAGATAGCAATAGCGGTGATATATGGGAACCGTTTTGTAATCCTGATGCCATAAAGTTTAAAGTAACTCGGAATTTATATAAGAATGTGTATGGCAATAAGATCATTTTTGAAGAAATAAATCATGACCTAGCCGTTACTTTCAGTTATGAATGGAATTCTAGTGATACCTACGGATTTGTGAAAAAATCTAAATTGACAAGTCAAAGTAACTCTTCGGTAAATTTGCGAATGTTGGACGGTTTTCAAAATATTCTTCCAGCAAGTGTTGTTAGCGATTTACAAACTCGATCGTCTAATTTATTAGATGCCTACAAAAGAAATGAGTTAGTAGAAGATACAGGGTTAGGAATTTATGCATTAAGCGCAATTCCAGTAGATAAGGCAGAACCAAGTGAGGCCTTAAAAGCTAATATTGTTTGGTCAACAGGTCTTCACCATTCATCGTTTTTACTGTCTTCTCTACAATTAGATCAATTTCGTGCAGGGAACGCTGTTTGTCAAGAATTGGACGTAAAAGGAGAAAAAGGTGGGTACTTTATTCATAATAACATTGATTTACAGCCTCAAGGCGAAGTATCGTGGGCTACCATAGCGAATGTAAATTTAGATCATGAAGCAGTTATACATATCAATGAAAGAATTAAATCTGAGCCTAACATCCTCGATGATATAGAAAAAGATATTGAAACTGGCACCAATAATTTAAAGCACCTTATTGCTGCTTCTGATGGATTTCAAAATTCTGCTGACGAATTAAAGGATGCTAGACATTACTCAAATGTACTTTTCAATATCATGCGTGGCGGTATTTTTGATGATGGTTATAACATCGATTTAAGCGATTTTACCACATATTTAAAACAAGCCAATATTAATGTTTTTAACAAAAATTCGACCTCTCTTGAGCAGCTTCCAGAAGTATTCACCAAACAAGAATTGAGTGAAATTACGCAAAAAAATAACGATGAAGATTTTATTCGACTAAGTACAGAATACCTTCCTTTGAAATTTAGCCGTCGCCATGGCGACCCAAGCCGACCTTGGAATAAATTTTCGATTAATACAAAAAATGAGTCGGATGGTTCTAAAGTTCTCGATTATGAAGGGAATTGGAGAGACATTTTCCAAAATTGGGAAGCTTTGGTACACTCTTACCCTTCCTATATTGAAGGAATGATATTTAAATTTCTAAATGCATCAACTTTTGATGGGTATAACCCCTACAGAGTTACTAAAGGTGGATTTGATTGGGAAATCATCGAACCAGACGATCCATGGTCATACATCGGGTATTGGGGCGACCATCAAATTATTTACTTACTTAAGTTTTTAGAGTTTTACAGAGATCATCAGCCAGATTCTATGGCTAACCTTTTCGACAAAGATCTATTTGTGTATGCTAATGTTCCTTATAGAATTAAACCCTATAAAGATATAGTTGTAAATTCAAAAGATACCATAGAATTTGACCTTCCTCTGGATGAGAAAATTAGGGAACAGGTTACAGAAATTGGTGCAGATGGTGCGCTCTTAGCAAATTCTTCTGATTCCATTCACCGTGTAAACTTCATTGAAAAGATACTAGCAACCGTACTTTCTAAGGTATCTAATTTTATTCCCGAAGCAGGAATTTGGATGAATACTCAACGGCCCGAATGGAATGATGCGAACAATGCATTAGTAGGCAATGGTGTGTCGATGGTAACTTTATGTTATCTTCGCCGATTTTTGCGGTTTTTTGAGCCTATTTTACAAGAAAATGCAGATCAACACGTTGCCATCTCGTCTGAGATGTTTACATTTTATCATGCTGTATCATCGGTTTTATTTAATAATAAGGAAGCAATTTCTACTTCCTTTAGCGACATAAATAGAAAAAATATAACCGATGGATTGGGTATTGCAGGTGGTGATTTCAGAGATGGTATTTATGAACATGGATTTTCAGGAGAAAAGTCTTTACTAAGCTTAAAAGAAATTGCCAATACGTTTGAGCTTGCAGCCAAATTTATGGAACATTCTATAGATGCGAATAAAAGAGATGACAACTTATACCATGCCTATAATATAATGACATACTCCGAAGATGGAGTATCGGTATCTTACTTGGATGAAATGCTCGAGGGCCAGGTTGGTGTGCTAAGTTCAGGCTATCTGAAAGCAGAAGAATCAGTCAAAGTGCTAGACGCTCTCAAAAAAAGTGCTCTATATCGGTCTGATCAGAATAGCTACATATTATATCCAAATAAAGAATTAAAAGGGTTTCTACAGCGAAATTCGATCTCAAATGAAGCGGTTAAATCCTCAAAATTATTATCAAAATTAATAGATTTAGGCGATCGTAGAATTGTAAGTAAAGATATAAATGGAGGCTTCCATTTCAATGGTAATTTTAAAAATGCTGGATATCTTGCTAAGGCTTTAGAAGAATTAACAGATCCAACACTTATAGATTTAGTTAAACTAGATTTTGATCTTGTACTACACATTTTCGAAGATGTTTTTAATCATAAAGCCTTTACTGGAAGATCAGGTACGTTTTATGGTTATGAAGGATTAGGTTCTATATACTGGCATATGGTTTCAAAGTTATATTTGGCAGTATATGAAGTGTGTAAAAATGCTGCTGAATCTGATACAGATGAAGAAACTTTTGCGACACTTGCAACTCATTTCTACGAAATCGGAGATGGTATAGGTATTCACAAATCGCCTACATTATACGGTGCTTTTCCAACCGATCCGTATTCACACACCCCTTACCACCGCGGAGCTCAACAACCCGGTATGACCGGTCAGGTTAAGGAAGATATTTTGGCTAGATATGGAGAACTTGGTTTAGAAGTGGCAGATGGAGTACTATCGTTTAATCCTATTATTTTGCGTGCTTCTGAATTTATTCCATCAACTAGAAAACTCACATTTACTCTTTGTGAGGTGCCCATAACTTATGTTTTAAGTGATCAGAATCGGATAAAAATAGAATTTATGGATGGTAACTCAAAAATGTTATCCGGAAACAGTTTAGACAAAGTAATGTCTTCAAACCTATTTGATAGAACTAATCAAATCAAAGAAATCGAAGTATTGCTTCCAAAAAATAGATTAATTTAGAATTTATGAATATAAAATATACATGAAGAATTATTGGCTATTACTATTCCTTGCAACAATAATACCTCTAAGCAATTGTGAGAAAAGATCAGACACCAGTATTAATTCTATGAAAAGTATTACAGCTGAACAGATTTTAGGAAATCCTAATTATCTAGCCATATCCTATGGCGGATATCGAGAGATAACCCGAGAAATACAACCCACTATCGCTCAACTAAAAGAGGATATGTTAATTCTTAATGCAATGGGAGTAAAGCTACTTAGAACTTATAACGTTCACTTAGATCAAGCTGCAAATCTTCTCATTGCAATAGATGAATTAAAAAAGGAAAAACCTGAATTTGAGATGTATGTAATGTTGGGCGCCTGGATCGATGCAAAAAATGCATGGACCGATGAACCAGATAGAATTCGAGATCAAGATGGCAAAAGAAATGAATCTGAAATTGCCAGAGCAATAGAATTAACTAATAAGTATCCCGAAATTGTTAAAATTATTGCTGTAGGAAATGAAGCAATGGTTAAATGGGCATGGGAATACTATGTAGAACCTTCAATCATTCTTAAATGGGTTAGTTATTTACAAAATCTAAAAGCTGAAGGTAAATTACCAACAGATTTGTGGATTACAAGCTCAGACAATTTTGCTTCTTGGGGAGGTGGTGATGAATCATATCATGTAGATGATTTAGAAAAGCTTATTTCAGCAGTAGATTTTCTTTCTGTACATACCTATCCAATGCATGATACACACTACAACCCAGTTTTTTGGGGAATATCTGAAGATGAATTAGATTTGTCTGACATCGAAAAAGTAGATTTAGCAATGGAACGAGCCCTCAATTATTCCATTAAACAATTCAATAGTGTGAAGAAATATATGGAAAGCTTAGGTGTAGATAAGCCCATACATATTGGAGAAACAGGATGGGCTACTATTTCCAACGAATTTTATGGAGCAGATGGCGCAAAAGCCATCGATGAATACAAATCTGGAGTTTATTTCGAATCAATAAGAAACTGGTCGAATAAAAATAATGTATCTGTTTTTTATTTTGAAGCATTTGATGAAAAATGGAAAGATGCAGCTAATCAACAAGGCTCAGAAAATCATTTTGGACTAATAAATCTTCAAAGTGAGGCTAAATATGCCCTATGGAAGATGGTAGATGATGGAATTTTTGAAGGTTTGAGTAGAGATGGAAAACCAATTCGTAAAACATTTAATGGAACTATTGATTCTTTGATGAAGACGGTTTTGGTACCACCTTTAAATAAAGAAATACTGGCTAACTAACTATTAATTTAGGAACACTCACTATGAAACTAAAAAACCTAACCGTATTACTCTTAATTATTGGCATGATAGGATGTACCCAAAACTCTGTATTAGAAGTAGAGGTTTATGAAACATCAGCAAGTGGGAATAAACTTGAAAAATTAACTGAATTTCCTTCATCTGAGAAGGTAGTTGATATAACTTTAAGTCCTGATAAAAAATTTCAAAAAATTACAGGAATTGGAGGTTCTTTTACAGAATCTACCGCTTACTTACTAAATCAATTAAGTGAAGAGAATCGTACTGAAGTAATTGAAGCTTATTTTGGAGATTCTGGCGCAAAATATTCACTCACTAGAACACATATTAATTCAAGTGATTTTTCCCTAGGTAATTACACCTATGCACCCGTGCCTGGTGATGTAATGCTAGAAAATTTCTCCATAGAAGAAGATATGGATGATATTATTCCAATGATCAAAGATGCCATGGGAGTATCTACCGATGGCTTTAAAATTATTTCATCTCCGTGGACTGCCCCTATTTGGATGAAAGATAATAATGCATGGAAAGGTGGAAAATTACTTCCAGAGTATTACGATACTTGGGCTTTGTTCTTTTCGAAATATCTAAAAGCATATGCCGAGCAAGGAATTGATATTTGGGGTATAACCGTAGAAAATGAGCCTCTCGGAAATGGTGAGAATTGGGAAAGCATGCATTACACTCCCGAAGAAATGAATGAATTTGTAAAAAATCATTTAGGACCCAAACTTGAACAAGAGGGTCATGATGTTGTTCTACTAGGCTACGATCAAAACAGAGATCATCTAGAAGAATGGATTGATGTGATGTTCGGCGACGAAGAAGCTGCTAAATATTTTGATGGAACTGCCATTCATTGGTATGCAAGTACATATGATGTATACGAAGAAACCCTTCAGTATGCGCATAATGCCGCACCAAATAAATATTTAATTCAATCAGAGGCAACCGCAGATGCAGATGTTCCGAAATGGCAAGATGATGATTGGTATTGGGCGAAAGAAGCTACGGATTGGGGATGGGATTGGGCACCCGACAGTTTAAAATACCTTCACCCAAAATATGTACCCGTTTACAGATATGCTCGGGATATCATTGGTACACTCAACAACTGGGTTGATGGTTGGATAGACTGGAATATGGTACTTGATAGACAAGGAGGACCAAATTGGGCTAATAATTGGTGTCTAGCGCCAGTAATTGTAGATCCTGATGCAGACGAGATTTACTATACTCCATTATATTACACTATGGCTCATTTTAGCAAGTTCATTAGGCCAGATGGGCATCGTATTGGGCATGATCATAATGATGAGGAACTATTGGTTACCGCAGCTCAAAATCCTGATGGATCAATTTCAGTTGTAATTCTGAATCAAACGGAAGATGCAAGAAAAGTTAATTTATCGGTAGAAGGTAAAACAACAACTTTTGGTATCAATGCTAAAGCGTTGCAAACAATTCATTTACCCAATACTAAAACTAACTTATAGAACCAAATCATGGAGCTGCAATGTCAAATCATGTAACTGACACAAAGAATAAAGTCCCTTTTCTTCAAAAATCATCTTATGGGGCTGGCCATTTAGTACTAAATCTTTTGCCTGGTGCACTTGGTTTTTTTATGTTTTTCTTGCTTACAGCATTTGGAATGGATCCATTTTTAGCTGGGTTACTTGGAGGTTTACCCAGAATTTTTGATGCTATTAGTGACCCTATTATGGGTTTTATTTCTGATAATACAAGCTCGAGATGGGGTAGAAGAAGACCTTATATTTTAGTTGGTGCAATACTAAGTGGTATTTTCTTTGCTCTTTTATGGCAGTTGGATGAAACAAACTCTCAGAACTATAATTTTTGGTATTTTTTAATTATGTCCATGGTATTTCTTATTGGTAATACCATGTTTGCAACACCTCTTGTAGGATTAGGTTACGAAATGACAACCGACTACAATGAGCGTACAAGGCTAATGGCTTTTTCCCAAACGATGGGACAAATTGCTTGGATGATAGTTCCATGGTTTTGGGTAATTATTGCGGATCCTGAAGTTTTCGAATCACAAGCAGTAGGTGTTCGTCAATTATCTATTATCGTTGCAATCATATGCATGGTTTTAGGTATTCTTCCAGCCTTATTTTGTAAAGGCTTAGATGCATCAAATATGCAAGGAAGAGTAGAAATCACCTTTAAAACATTATGGTCTAATATTATCGACCTATTTAAAAGTATAGCACAAGTAGCAAAGAATAAGCCATTTATGAGACTCTGTGGAGCAACCTTTTTAGTATTTAATGGTTTTCAGATGGTAGCAGCTTTTAGTGTGTATATAATAGTATTCTATATGTTTGATGGTAATTATGGAAATGCAGGTACCTGGCCAGCTTGGTTCTCAACACTTACAGCAATTCTTACAGCATTTGTGGTTATTCCAATAGTGTCGTGGATGTCAAATAAATTGGTGAAAAAGAATGCATTTATTATCTCAACTGGGATATCCATTCTTGGCTATATCATAAAGTGGTGGACCTTCGATGCACACTTAAATGATAAATTCAACGAAACTGGTTTGGCTCAATTTATAAATAATGCTGTAGGTTCATTTTTTGAATTTTTGAACCCTTTTTTAGAAATCATAGGTATAGCATTGATACAAGTTTTGGTGCACCATGGTTAATTTTTATACCTATCCCGCTAATTGCTTTTGGGTTAGGAGGTTTATTTACTCTTATGATGAGTATGACAGCAGATGTATGCGATTTAGATGAATTAGAAAATGGGATGCCCCGAAAAGAAGGAACCTTTGGTGCTATTTACTGGTGGATGGTTAAGTTAGGACAAGCCCTAGCACTTGTTTTAGGTGGCTTAGTTCTTAAGTTGGTAGGTTTTGATGGGAATGCGGCTTCACAATCGGCAGAAACATTATTTAATTTACGTATTGCCGATATACTTATACCTGCAGCCACCGCAGCACTCGCAATACTGGTAATGTATAATTATTCTTTGTCTGAAAAAAAAGCCATAGAAATACAAAAGAAATTAGTCGCACGAAGAGGCGAAATTTAATAGCAAATTAAAATTACGAATAGAAAATAAGTATGTCTTATAGAAAAGAAACATTTATGAAATTTAAGCGATCTGAGTTGATTGCTAAACTGAGTTACATCGATGAACTTTCTGATGAAGAAATAAAAAGTTTATTTCATGAGCTTTTAAATGGTGGAATACATGGTTTTTGTTTTAGCCTTTACGAAGAAGGACAAGAGCCTGGAGATATTATACCAAGAGCTCAAATAGAAAGAAGAATGAAAATTCTTAGTAAACATTCTAATTGGGTACGCACTTTTTCATGTACAGAAGGCAATGAATTAATTCCTGAAGTTGCTAAAGAAATGGGTATGAAAACAATGGTCGGTGCATGGATAGGAGACGATAGAGAAAAAAATGAAATTGAACTCCAAAATTTAATTGAAGTTGGTAAAAAAGGCTATGCTGATATAATCGCAGTTGGAAATGAAGTATTATATCGTAATGATATTAGTAAAGAAGAATTAATCGAGCATATTAAGCGCATAAAAGCTGAGTTCCCTGATATTCCAGTTGGATATGTTGATGCTTATTATGAATTTTCAGTTCATCCTGATCTAGCAGATTTATGTGATGTTATCCTATGTAACTGCTATCCTTACTGGGAAGGAACACATTTTAATGATTCTTTACAGCATATGCGTCAGATGTACTATCAAGCAAAAGCTGCGGGTAATGGTAAAAAAGTGATCATTACAGAAACTGGATGGCCTAGTCAAGGCGAAGGTTTAGGCGGAGCCCAACCAGATATGCTAAATGCTATTAAATATTTCATAAATGCAAATCTTTGGGCAGAAGACGAAAATGTAGAGATTATGTATTTTTCTTCATTTGACGAAGCTTGGAAAATGAGTGATGAAGGTGAAGTTGGTGCATATTGGGGAATTTGGGATGCTAATAATAAACTCAAATTTTAATTGTGAATAGTTTCGAATTTCTAAATCTTAAACCTGGAAAAGCAATTTGTTATTCCGGATTCCGAGACGGACAGTTTCCAGGGGGTGATTCACCAACCTATGAACAGATTAAAGAAGACTTGTTGTTACTATGTAACAATTGGAGTTATTTGCGTTTATATGATTGCGATGAACATGCCAGAAAAGTGTTTGAAGTTATCAAAAATGAAAATTTACATTTCAAAGTAATGCTTGGTGCCCATCTTGATGCAGAAATGAATAATAGTAATTGTCCATGGGGTATTGAACGTACCGAAGAAATTCTATTTAGAAACAAATTAAAAAATGAATTAAATATTCAAAAGCTTATAAATTATAATAATTTATACTCTGAATATATTTTCTCATTGTCGGTAGGCAATGAAGCATGTGTAGATTGGACCGATCATTATGTTCCGGTAGAGCGAGTGATTAGTTTTTCAAAAGAAGTCAAATCAAAGACGAATAAACCAGTAACGTTTTGTGAAAATTATGTTCCTTGGTTATACAATCTCGATGGATTAGTTAAAGAACTTGATTTTATTTCAATTCATACTTATCCAGTATGGGAATATAAACACATTACTGAAGCCCTAGATTATACAAAACAGAATTTTTATGCTGTGGCAGAAAAACATCCTAACAAACCGATTGTAATTACCGAGGCTGGATGGACAACAAAAGCAAACGGTAAAGGAATAAATTTCGAAAATGTAAACGAAGGGTATCAAAGAATTTATTTTAACGAATTGATGGATTGGACAATAAGCCACAATATTCTAACTTTTTATTTTGAAGCCTTCGACGAAAAATGGAAAGGTTCACCCGAGCTTTGGGAACCTGAAAAGCATTGGGGACTTTTTCGAGCGGATAGGACACCTAAAACGGCAGTTAATTCTCACATTACATCTCGAATGAATTAAAATAAAACCTAACAACAAACAAAAATAACATTAATAACAATGAAAAATATAATTCTACTATTTACGTTTTTTTTTGCGTTTACAAATGTAAATGCGCAAGCGCCAAGTACAGATCCACCTACACCACCAGCAAGAGATGCTGGAGATGTTATATCAATATTTAGTGGTGCGTATACTGATTTAACAGATACAGAATTCAATCCAAACTGGGGACAAGCTGGATTAGGTAGTGCAAATACTTCTTTTGATACAGGATCTGGAAATATTGTACTAGCATATACTAATTTCAATTATCAAGGAATCCAATTTACCTCCCAGAATATTTCAGGTATGGAAAAATTACATGTTGATATTTGGGTAGAAGGTACCTTCAATCCTAGAGTATTTGTAATAAGTTCTGGTGCAGAAATCCCACATGAAATTACTAATACAGGATCTGGTGTAGATATTGATGTATCCGGTATTACTGGAGATTTAACAAATGCATTTCAATTTAAATTCGATGGTGGAAATGGTACATCAGATGCAATATATGTTGATAATTTATATTTTTGGAAGAATCCTGCTGATCCAAACACAGATGCAAGTTTAAGTGATTTGCAAGTGGATGGTACATCTATTGAGAACTTTAATAGTTCAGTTACTAGTTATGATTATGGCTTAGCTGAAGGTACTACAACGGTTCCACAAATTACCGCTAGTACTACACAAACAAATGCAAATGCACAAATTACTCAAGCTACAAACATACCTGGTTCTGCTACTGTACTTGTAACTGCTGCAGATGGTGAAACTACAAAAACTTATACAGTCAATTTTGCTGTTACTGTACCAGGTACGGGAGGTCCAACGCCTACTGGAATAAATGCAGGAGCGGTTATTTCGATTTTTAGTGATGCATTTACTAACGAAAGTGTTACTACATTTGCAACAGATTGGAGTGAAGGTTCATCTGTATCTACAATTCAAATTGATGGGAATTCAGTTTTAAAATACAACCTCAATAGATTTGCTGGTATTCAGCTTGAAGGATATTTAGATTTATCCGAAATGACTCATATGAGATTTGATTACTGGCATGCTAAAGACCTAGTAGGCGGTGAAGTGCTAAATCCAAAATTATCTAACCATGCAAATCAAAGCGGTGAAACAGGAGCAATTATTTATACAAATCCAGTTACTCTTTCTGGACAATGGGTCACAG
>JAYPYN010000030.1:4352-17118 GCA_038154605.1 Balneolaceae bacterium | reverse complement strand
ACATTGGGTTGAATGAGAAATATCTTTGGACACCTTTTTTCGAAGAAGACAATCCGTTCCCCACCTTGCTGGCTTCGATCTAATCCAATATCATTCGAACCTACGCCGGCTGCTAAATAATTGGCATATAAAAATTCGGTATTCAGTTTATCAACAACTAGCCAAAGTTTCGCCTCATTCTCATCAAAATAAAAATCAAAAAATCCCTCAGAAATATTAAGACCCTCTGTTTTTTCTGAAATTGGGGAATTCTGAGCCCAAAGATTAGCCGTCATTAACATCCCAAAAAATAAAATACCAAGTCGTCTCATGGTTGAAAATTAAGTTGAACGATTGGTTAAAGAACGGGTTTTCTAGCTACAGTTGAAATATTAGGTAAAGAATTTTACAAATTTGAATAAAAGAATTAAAAAAGATTGATTTCACTACAATTAAAATCATGACAACTTTTTAAATTTTTGATTAGATGCATATTTATGAATTGATTAAAATGATCACCTTAAAGAATTCATATCTTTATGGCCTTTCTGAATAGTCATTATGTAGAATACAGTTGTACTGTGTATAAAAAAGGTGAAATACTTTTTTGGTTTTTTGTAGTTCATATCGAGTAGAATCAATGGAAACACGTTAGGTGGCTTTAGGACAACAAATGATAAATAGAGTTGGGTACACTTATTAGTATTCTGTTATTACAATTGATCTCATTGCTTTTTTTCGTGAAATTTTACCTTTACCAAGGTCTTCTAGTACCGATTTTTTTACTATGAAATCTACTCTATTTGGAATACTGTTTTCTCTTCTAGAATGAATATGTACGCTTGTTATAACTAATTGATCTGATTGTACGGATTTTAGTGTTCTTCCATAATCCACTAGGGTTTCAATAATATTCAATTTTAAATCCTCATATGCCTGTTGCATTATCATTTGGGATTTTTCTTTTTTCTCCTCAATTATATCCCTTAAACTATCAAGTTCTTGAGTTAACTTATCTGAATCAAAGAAATCGTTAAAAATAATTACTGAATCCTCGGGATTAAGCATTAATTGAATCTTTGCCTCCATTTTCTTGGCTTTATTCTCCATAATCTTAACACTCTTATTCATAATTCTAACATTATCTGTTAAAAATGTATCGTTAAAATCACCAAAAGATACTAATTGGTTTCTATCTGCTCTAAAGCGTGTATTAAACCTTAAAATAGCTCCAAAATCTTCAATCATTAGATGCTTCACATTTCCACGAATGTGGAACTGATTGTCTGTATCATTGTCCAATACAGTGTCGAATATATTTCCCATAATTTTCAAATCCTTCAATTTTATATCAGTAATGGTTGAAAAATTGATTTGCTTTCTAGCTTTTTTAAGGTCAGTAGTTTTGTTAAAACTCCTTATGTTTTTCATGGTAGATGAGGCAGTAATAACAGGTAGATGTTTATTTTTTTTGTTATCTACATTATTACCACGAACAACAATTGTTAACTTAGAATGATTAAGTCTCTTTGATCCCAAAGTTCCATACACTACCATTATACGTTCGTTATCTTTGAGTTGGGAGATAGTGGAAGCATAGGTTATAAAAAATTCAGTAATACGATCTTTTACTTCATGTTCATCCAAACTACGTTTACTTAAATCTTTCTCATCATCTATTTCTACTGTCCTGTTCATAAAAGTGTCCTTAGAAGGAATCATAAAAATGACTCCATAACCTTCATAATAGGTGCCCTTCACACCTCGATCAGGAAAATCATTAAAAATTATGTTCTCTATTACGTTAGATTCATCCTCAATAGGTATGCGAAAAAGTTCTGTTAAAATATTTTCCATTATACGTATATCACGATTTGTTCGATCTAAATGTACATTTTGAGCAAATAGAGTTGAACCTAATAGTAAGCTTAACAAGCTAATGCTTAGTAAATTCTTTAATTCTTTCATTATTAGCGGTTTAAATTAGCAGTTTGAATAATTTGATTTATTACCCGATCGGTTTGATAAAATCGATCATAGGTAGATTCTTGTAAATTGGATAGGTTGTAATCGATAAGTTGTAGATCAGCGGTTCTTTGCTCATCGAAATAAGTAGCAAAACCATTTAAAGCTTGTTTAATCTTATAGTCTTGTTGTTGTTGGTTTGCTTCTAAAATTTGTACAAATAAGGCTGAATTTTCAGCTTGGATCTTTTCAATCAACATTTCAACTTGTTCGGCAGTATATCCGGTTTGTTGTGGAACTTGTTTTCCATAAGAGATTGAAAACCCTTCATTATCCCAACTCAAATTCATATCGGTGAGACTTCCTATTAACATAAAAAAGAGTGCAAAACTTGCTAATGCTGTACCATAGCGCCCAAAAGTAGATTGCGGTGTTAGAAAACTTTGCAGGTGTGTCCACCAATTTTTGATAGAAGAATGCTTAGAAATCGGCTCCATAATCACAATTTGCTTCTTTGGTTGCTCTACAGGCATTTGCTGCAACACCTTGCGAGTTTCCATTAGACCCTCTAATTCCGTTTTTAACTCGGGGTATTTGCCAATTACTTTTTCTAATTTCTGTTGTGTATTGATGTCAAGCCCGCCATACATATAGTCGATAAAGAGCTCGCGTGCTTCTTTTTTAGTCATAGCTGAATACTTCTTTGTTGATATGCCATGCATCAAAAATTGTTTTTAATGCTTTAAGTCCAGAATACAATCTAGATTTGATGGTATTCTCTGGTGCGTCTACTATTTCTGCGATTTCTTTGAAGGTAAGTCCTTCATATTCTTTCATTATTACAACTACTCGCTGTGATTCAGGTAGTTGAAGTAATGCTTTGTGTAAAAGTACAATGGCTTCATTTTTGAGCAGATTTGCATCTGCTGCTGGGTGAAATTCTGTTTTTGGAGCAGTCTTAAGTGCCTCTAATGATGTTGATTTTTTTCTACCTACTCGTTTTAGTTCATCTAGACATAGATTATTAGCAATTTTATATAACCATGATCCAAATTTATGATCATTATCTAAGGTGTCTAGTTTTTGATACGCTTTAATAAAAGTTCTTTGGGTGATCTCTGCTGCATCGTCATTATTGGCAAAATAACGATATGCAAAATGATGGATACGATGTTGCCATCGACCAATCAGAGCGTTAAAAGCCTGATGATTTCCTCCCAAAAATTCATGTATTAATTGTGCGTCTTCCATTTGTTCACATTCACCTTCAACATTTAGAATTAATTTCTTTTTCGTTGAATATGGCTCTAAGACGATCGTTCATCCCAAATAGTTTAAATTTTTTTACAGGGTATTAACAAATATCCAAAATGAGAACCTAATTCTTTGTTTTATACTTTATATGGATATATATTATAATCTTTAAGATATTTATACGCTTCATTTTATTAGTCTTATGAGGCAAAGTTTTTTTTTAAAACTAGTTTTATAATAAAGATTAGGCTTAGTTATATAAAATTTATTAGATATTAATCACCAACAAATAGTGCTTATAAACATTATATAAAGCCACTATGCAACTTCAATCGAATTTAAATTTATGAATAATCAAAAACTACAGAAACTGCTTTTAATTATATCTGGCATAGCATTAATACCCATTGGATTGTCTTATGGAATCGTTCCTGAAGTAACTCTAACAGGTGCTTATGGCTTCCCAGTAGATGATACAAATTTAACCCATATATTTAGAGCACAAATGGGTTTATGTTTAGGACAGGCTATATTATATCTTATGGGTGCATTTAAACCTAATATCAGAAGTATAGCCATGGTGGCTTTAATTGTATTTATGTTAGGATTAGGGGCGGGTAGAGCACTAAGTTTTATTGTTGATGGGACTCCAGCGGGGCAATTAACTTTTTCTCTCATTGCAGAACTAATTATGGGATTTTTAGGATTAAACCTGTATTTGAAAGAGGAAAAGAATAAAGAAACTCAAAGCTAAAGGTTTTAAATATATTTTATATAAAATAATGGATCAAAAATAACCCCTAATCTTTCGGTTAGGGGTTTTAATTTTTAGAAAAGCCTGTAAGCCGGATTCTGTTCCTCCCATAAAATGAGAGTCGGCAATCATTTATCTAATGCATTCTACCCGGCAGCGTCTCGACAAGTGGCGAATACTGCCCTACATGAACTTGCACCCCACGAGGTTTACCAAGCTATCGATCTCACGATACAATACGGTGAGCTTTTACCTCACCTTTTCACCCTTACCTCAATAAAATTGGGGCGGTATATTTTCTGTTGCACTTTCTATCTCAATTCCGTCGCCAAAATTGAGCCTCAACTACGCCCGTAGGATCGTTGAGCGTGGTACTTGTAGGTGTCCGGACTTTCCTCTCCAATACAAGGTATGGAGCGATTACCCAGCTTTTCTTTTACTAAGATACAAAAAAGAGGAGCATTAATACCCCTCTCTTTAAAAATTCAAATGCCTGGAGCTGTAGGTTATAGAGTTAAAGTCTTTTTAGCGTTTTCAAAAAACGACTGATCTACAACAATTCTTCCACTATTCTCATCAAATATAATTTTATTCATCCTGCGTACTTCTACTTGAGTTTGTGGGGGTAAAACCATCCCTAATGCAGCGCCTCTATCCATAGCCACTACAGCAATGCCGTTTTGTAAGCCATTTCTAAGGCGTTTATAGTTTCTTATATAACGTTGGTCAACCTCTTTTTCTACCTCATTACGTTTATCAACTAGAACTTGCTCTTCCTCCTCTGTTGATTTCATGACCTGTTGTAAACTATTTTTCTTTACATCAAACAAGGTTTTTACTTCTGTAAGATTTTTTTCTGCGACTTCAATCTCTGGTTCTATGGATAGTTGTCGCTTTTCAATTTCTAAGATTCGAGCTGTGCTATGTTCAATAATTTGTTTTTGAGCTTCAATTTCTTTGGTTAAAGCATCATATTCACGATTATTTCTTACTGTAAGCTGTTGATCTTCATATTTTTTTACTTTTTCTTCAGAAGTAACTATATCAAGCTTTAGAGTGTCAAATTCAACCATAAGGTTTTTTTGCTCCTCATTAAGCTTAGCTAATTTTTGTTCGCCTCTAGCAATATCTGTTTCGATATCGAGTATTTCTTCGGGTAAATCTCCGCGTAGTTGTTTTATCTCGTCTATTCTACTATCGATATACTGAAGGTTAGTTAGTTGTTGCAGTATTTCTTTCATGGAATGGGTATCAGCTTTGATGAATGGATTGAGTTTCGGTGTCTGAAATGTAAATGTGCATTGGATTAGTAACTGTATTTGTAGATATAACAGTAAGTTCTTCGAAGGCATCAGAAAGTTCGCTTCTAAGTTCTTCAACTATCGGAAATTCACTTTCATAGTGGCCAACATCAATCAGTAAAAAATTATCATCCTCAGTAAAATAATCATGATATTTAATATCGGAGGTAATAAATGCTTGTGCACCACTTTCAATAGCTTTTCGTTTGAGACTAATGCCGGCACCACCACAAACGGCTACTTTCTTTATTCTTTGAGCAGAGCCAGAAAAGCGTATAGCATTTACTTGTAGAGCTTTGGTTACTAAATGAAGAAACTCATTTTGAGTTATACCATCATCTGGATATTCTCCTAAAACACCAAGTCCGAAATTTTGTGAAGATGAAGACAGTTTTGTGACTTGAAATTTTCCTGATTTCAATAGTCCTTCTTTTTTCAAGCCTACCCGAAGATTCTGTAAATGGTGTTGGTCTATGATGGCTTCAAAGCAAGTTAAATTATCTTCTCTATCCACAACAGAAAAATAATGGGCTTCTTCAGCAGAATAGTAATTCAGTAATTTAAGTACCAAGTCTGGATTTGAATGGGAGGTTACCAGTCTTATCTTATGGCTTATACTATAATTTTTTTCTAAAAAACGCAGATTATCTAAACCAAGAAGATTAGCTAGTACAAAAGAAACACCATCCAAGGCAGCGTCTAGATTAGTATGAGCTACTAATAAACCTATATCATTTTTAATAAGTTGATAAATTATCTTTCCCTGTTCGTTGGTGGGATTAATGGTACCAATTTTATTGAATATGAGCGGATGGTGGGCAACAATCAATTGAACGTTCTTTGAAACAGCTTCTTCCACCACTTCTTCGGTAACATCTAAACAAATTAGGATTGAATGTACATCAGAATAGGGATCACCTATTAACAATCCAACATTATCATAATCCATCTTTATACTCGGAGGTGCCCATTGATTAAGGAAGGTGGATATATGTTGGATTTGAATTGCCATTTCACCTAACCCCTACGCGACATTGGCATTGTTGATGTGAGTAACTTAAGAGAGTAGGAAATTTCAGTATCAAGTAACTTAACTTTTGCACATTTAATCAAAAATAAAAAATACAACTAAAACACGAATTTAAAAAGTATAACTTATTGTTAGAAAAATTATAAATGAATAATTCACCAAATTAGTCTCCTATTGAACTCTATATCAGAAAATATCAGTAAAATTAGGCAAAGAATAGATGAGGCTATTGCGGTCTCAAATAGATCGTTGGACACTGTTAAACTTATTGCTGTTTCGAAAACTAAACCAGATAGTGCTATTAAAAAGGCACTTGAAGCCCACCAATATCATTTTGGAGAAAACCGTATGCAAGAATTGCAGAGTAAGATGCTAGAAATTAAACATCCTAAGCTTGAATGGCATATGATCGGCACTTTGCAAACCAATAAAATTAAATACATTACAAATCGCGTTAATTGGATCCACTCCGTGGATAAAGTTAAATACTTTAATGAAATAAATAAACGAGCTGCGCAAGCAAATAGATCCATAAACGTATTGATTCAGGTTAATATTAGCAAAGAAGATCAAAAAGGTGGTTGTAAGCCATCCGATATCGAATCAATATTAGAGTCTGCTCGAAATTACGAGCATGTTACCGTTCGTGGGTTGATGGGAATGGCAAGATTTACTCCGAATCCCGAAGAAGTAAGAGAAGAATTTGCATTACTTAGAACTACCTTAGAAATGCATACACATCTAAATGAAGGTAATATTCAGTTAAACGAATTATCAATGGGAATGAGTAACGATTTTTTTGTTGCCATAGAAGAAGGTGCTACTATGGTTAGGGTTGGAAGTTCAATTTTTGGTTCGCGAAACTATGGTTGATTTTATCCGTAATTGGTTTCACTTTAAAATTAAAAATGTGAGGGCATTATGATATTTGGTTTACCTTGGTTCGCGGTGGTTGCAATTGTTTCAATAGTCGTAGCCGCAGGTGGCGGAATTTGGAGTGATATACGATCAAAAGAACTAAAACTTGAGGAAAAACGACTCAATAGTTCAAAAGAATCGCAAGAACTTCGAAAAATGATTTACAACCTAAAATCTAGAATAGAACAATTAGAGAACACTATTTCGAATTTAAAACCCCAAAAAAATGATATTTCTCTTGACGAGATTGAAATAAAAAACGATCTAGAAAATAAAAGAGACACAAAAATAAGGGGATAATATATCGGAAGAAGAATTAAAATTAATTCAATCATTAATCAATATGGATTTAGGCAAAGTTTTTCTGCAGCACAGTATGCACAATTTTTTCGTGTCTTCGTTGATTAAAAAAATATGGTACGGCGTTTAACTAACCTTGAAACTATCATTACTAAATTAGAAGAAGATCATATAATGATACAACTAAAAGTAAAATTGAGGAAAAAATTAGTGAACGTTTATAAGATTAAAGAAGATGAAAATCTGAGAAACATCTTAAGGGAATAAATAGTACATTTAGAGCACTTAGCTATATATTTATTTTTAGATTATGAAGATAACACCAATAGAGATAAAGCAACAAAAATTTGAAAAATCGCTTAGGGGTTTTGATGTTGCTGAAGTACAACAATTTTTGGGATTGGTTTCTAACGAATATGAAAATCTACTCACCAAGATTAAGGAATTAGAAGATCATATTGAAAAACTTTCCGATCGAGTTAAACATTATGAAAGAGTTGAAGAAGCACTGCATGAAACACTACAAACCACAAAAGAATCTGTGGCTAAAAAAATGGATAATGCAAGGGCAAATGCAAAACACATGATGGAAAAAGCTCACATGGATGCCGAGAGCATCATTAAAGAAGCCAACCATCAAAAAGCACAAATACGTCAAAATATCTTTAGATTACTAGATCGAAGAGAAGAAATCATTGTAGGTATTTCTTCATATTTAGAATCTGCCTCCAATACCATTCAAAAATTTAAAGATGATGAAATGAAAATCTTTTCTCTTGAAAATGTGGAAAATGATTTATCTATAGAAACAATACATACACCCATCAAAGAAAATAAAACAGGCAAACGTTTTAAATTTGATGAGAATTCAGATACGAACGACGCATTCAGCCAGCAAACACTTGATAATGGATATGCTCCCGGCTCAGATAGATTGGATGACATTTTAGACGAAATAGATTAAGCATTTTGAATAGTATAGCAGAATTTAGACGTAAAAGAGATGAAGCAACAGCCTATATAAGAAATAGGATGAATGATTTTAGACCAGAATATTTAGTAATACTAGGTACAGGTTTAGGACAATTAGCCGAAGAGGTTGACTTACTAACATCTATTGAATACGAAGATATCCCGCATTTCCCTGTATCAACAGTTGAAAGCCATCGTGGTAAACTATTATTTGGACATTTAGGAGGAAAACCAGTTATTGCAATGCAAGGACGTTTTCACTTTTATGAAGGCTATAGCATGCAAGAAATTGTATTTCCAGTAAGAGTTGCAAGGGCTTTAGGAGTTCAAACTCTGATTGTAAGTAATGCTTGTGGCGGACTAAATCCCAACTTTACACGTGGGGATATCATGCTCATAAACGATCACATTAATTTCCTTGGAGATAATCCTCTAATTGGCCCAAATGATAATGAACTTGGCCCTAGGTTTCCTGATATGAGCGAACCATACACCAAACGCCTTATTGAAACTGCAGAAAATGTAGCCCTAGATTTGTCCATCAAAATGCATGAGGGAGTTTATTTAGCTGTTTCGGGACCTATGTTAGAAACAAAAGCAGAATATAGATACATGAGGCAACTTGGCGCTGATGTGGTTGGCATGAGTACCGTTCCAGAAGTAATTGCTGCTGTGCATATGGGACTAGAGGTTCTTGGTATTTCTGTAATTACAGACGAATGTTTTCCAGATGCTCTTGAACCTGTAAGTTTAGATGATGTATTGGAGGCTGCTGCACTAGCTGAACCTAAAATGACGCAGGTAATTATAGGTGTTTTAAAACGATTATAGATAATTTTAAAACTTTTTTTCCACAAAAAGCCTTATTTTTCCACTAAACTTGCAATAAATTGTAGAATTCCTTTTCTATGATAAACTCATAACCTACGTTACAGGTATTCACATATATGGATTTTGATGGATTCCAACACGAACTTTGGGATGAACATAAATGGGAACATCATTTAGATGAAGTAGAAAAGAAAAGCGATCAATTACGGCGTTTTATCTCTTCTGATCCAAAAGGCACCATCCCCCGCTGGATAACATTACTCAAAGAAAGTAAAAATGAAGACGATGCTTTCGAGGCATATGTTGAGGAAGAACTGTTACTTGACGAAGCTTACTTTCCTGAAGAGGAGGATGATTGGGAAGAAGAGGATGATTTTGATGATGAAGATTTTTTATTTAGTAACCAAGACGAATTCGATGATTTAGAAGAGTCTGAGGATTTTGATAGTGGAGAAGAGTGGAAATCGTTAAGTGCAGATTTTGCATTATCAGAATATGGATCTCTCGATAATTTATTAATTTATAATAGAGCCAAAGACCTCGCTGTAGACGTTCTTAAATGGGCTGAAACAGTATCACAAAAATCCCAAAATACCTCCTTTCAAGAATTTGTTGGGGAGACGCTAAAAATAGGCGCAAAATTAGCTGGAGGTTATGCCTTTGGTTTTGAAATAGACTATTTAGGAGCAAATATCGCATACACAAAAAAAGCGCTTAAAAGTTGTAACCTTTCGTTAGCATTGCTACAATCTCAAAAAAGTGAGGAGTTTTTCTCTAAGAATACATACGGTGAATACCACGAACGTTTATTTGAAATCAGAAACGATATTGGTATTTATGTACAGGAATTAAGGGATCGGTTTTATAACCAAATGGATTAATGGTCCCAAATGCGAATTTCTTTATACCCGTCTGAATCTGCAGCTGCTCTATGCATGGAACCCGTATTGGTTTTCATTGAAATATTTCCATATCTATCTACCGCAATAAAGCCAGCTTCCCTAGGATTTAAAATTTCATCTACTAGATGATTCATAGATTCCTGAAGAGTTGATTGCGTGTATTTCATGTGTGCAGCTAATGTGTGCGCAGATACATTTAACATAATACGCTCACCCCACCCAGTTGCAGATACTGCTACTAAATCATTAGCATACGTTCCAGAACCAATAATTGGCACATCTCCAACGCGTCCATATTTTTTGTTGGTCATTCCCCCCGTAGAAGTTCCCGCTACAATGTTTCCGTTTTTATCTAAGGCTACAGCTCCAACGGTTCCTATTTTCCAAGCATTATTAGAAGTAGATTCATCATTAAAACCCTGTCCAGCACTTTGTTTTTTCCAACGTTCAAATTTTTCTTCCACACGAAAGTATAGAGGATCAACACGCTCAACTACGGTTCCATCAGCAAAAATTTCTGCTCCATCACCTGCAAAAAACACATGTTTCGATTCTTGCATAACTAAACGTGCCAAGGAAATTGGATTTTTAACCGTTGTAACTCCAGTAATTGCACCTGCATTAAGTGTGTTTCCATGCATAAAGGCAGCATCTAGCTCATTTTTACCTTCCGCCGTAAATACTGCTCCACGCCCTGCATTAAAAAGTTCATTATCCTCTAAATACATTATAGTTGATTCTACGGCATCCAATGCAGAACCCCCATTTTCTAAGATTTCAGTACCAATAGAAAGTGCTTTTTCAAGCGATTCCATGTACCGAGCCACTTGTTCAGCTGGTGCATCTTTTGGATAATATCCTGCACCGCCATGTAAAGCAATTGCCCATTCTTTTTGTTGATTTTCTTGAGCCAATACAGAAATGGAAAGGATGGTAGCAAATAATATTGGGAGTACTTTTTTCATATGCAATGGATTAGAAGCCTATATGTTGAAAGCCTAAAATAATTAAAATTTTGAGCCAACCAATATTAAACCTGTTAAAAAGTAACATTCAGTTAATAACCAGCCGCCTGACCGTCCACTCTAGCTTCTGAAGCACCGTAATATATACCTGTTTCTAAATCGCGCATAATTGCTTGAAATCTACCAAAGAAACTATTTCCAATTTGAACCTGATGCCCCTTAGCTCTTAAATCTCTAACGACTTGAGCATCGACAGAACTTTCGATACTTACTAATCCTACATTCAACAATACGGCATCAAATGTGCCGGTAGGTTGTGTAGATCCCGAATGATTCCATCGTAGCGCATCTCCTGCTTGTTGCATATTCATTCCAAAGTCTATTACATTGGTAATTAAACTCACATGCCCCATTGGTTGATAAGCGCCCCCCATGTTGCCAATGGTCATATATGGTTTACCATCTTTCATTACAAAGCCGGGTATAATGGTATGAAAAGGACGTTTTCCTGGTTCATACACATTGGGATGGTTTGGGTCTAATGAAAATAATTCACCTCTATTCTGAAAACTAAATCCTGTTCCTGGAACAACAAATCCGGTTCCCATTCCTCGGAAATTACTTTGTATAAGAGAAACCATGTTACCATCACTATCAGCCGTTGTTAAATAAATGGTATCGCCTTCTTCTAAGATATCAACGCCTGTAGTTATATCTTTAATTGCTTGTTCACCTATTTGTTTTCTTCGTTCCTCTGCATATTCTTTGGATAGTAAAACTTCATAAGGAATGTTGTAAAAGTCTTCATCCACATAGTGCTTTGCTCGATCTTCAAATGCTAATTTCTTAGCCTCAATCATTAAATGGAAAGTTTCTGCGGTCGCAAAACCAGATTTTTGTAGATCAAATCCTTCTAGGATATTTAATATTTGAAGAACGGCTGTGCCTTGAACATTTCCCCCTACTTGATATACATCATAGCCCCGATAATTTATAGTTTGTGGCTCTACCCAAGTAGATCTATGGTTGTCAAAATCTTCGAATCGTAAATAACCTCCATGTTTTTTCATCCAAGCATCGATAGCATGTGTAATTTCTCCTCTATAAAATGCATCCCTACCATGTGTTGCTAATTTTCTAAAGGTATTTCCGAGATCTGGGTTTTTAAAAATTTCTCCTTTTTCTGGTCCACGTCCTTCAATTGTAAACGTTTGTTTAAATGCCCCTACTTGTTCACTTAATCGTGGAGCACTTCTTTTCCAACTCGAAGAAATCGCTTCACTCACAGGAAATCCATGTTCGGCATACCATATTGGTTCTTCTAAAATATCTTTCATAGGTAAAGAACCGAAGCGTTCGTGCATTTCGAACCAACCATCAATTGCACCAGGTACAGAAACAGATATTAAATCGTAGGGATGAATTCTGTTGTATTCTTTTTCTTGAATAATTTGCAGTAAGTCTTCATAAGAAAGGCCTAGTGGGGATCTTCCGCTAGCATTTAAAGCATATAATTTTCCACTTTTTTGGTGCCATATTATTGCAAATAAATCTCCGCCAATACCATTACCTGTAGGTTCCATTAAACCTATAGC
>JAYPYN010000030.1:1498-4342 GCA_038154605.1 Balneolaceae bacterium | reverse complement strand
TAGCTGCATTTGCTGCTATGGCTGCATCAATCGCATTTCCACCATTTTTTAAAATTTGAAGTCCAATCTGAGTTGCAAGTGGTTGGCTGGTAGCCACCATTCCGCGCTGACCAATTACTTCGGAGCGGGTCTGAAACTTACTTCCTGCTTCTCGATCTATTTGAGTATATCCTTTTGGTGCTCCCAGAACTGAGAACACTAAAAAGAAAACTGATACTTTACATTGTCTAATATTCATAAATAAAAATGATAGAATATGTATTGGTAGTTGATAAACATTTTTTCCATTTAGCGCATCAACATACTATTTCTATGGCTAATAATCAGAAATAAGATTTTTTTGTAGCTCACAATAAACGTATTGCATAACACTTGCTGTGTATAAGAAGTGGCAACATAAATTTTTAGGACCATTACAAATTATTTCCATAAAATTTTTTTATAGCAAATTTATTGATACATTATAGCAAAATTACTTCATTATGAAATTAACTCCTCAAAAAATCGAAAAGCTAGATACAAAAAAAAGTATCAAACGAGCTAAAACACATAGGAAACAGAGAAACCGTTGGGTTATTGAAGTGCCGAATGGAAAGTATTCATGGTCGAATGCTATTGAGCGAGTAGATATTATCAGAAAACGATTACCTTATGAATCAATTGAGGTTATTAGTAAAAAAACTGGACTTCCTGTCAGACAAGTGCTAACTATGTTGAGTTTAGCTCAAACTACATACAATAAAAAGAAAAGAGAAAACGAGCTACTTAGTGGCAGTAAAAGTGAAGCTGTGTTACTTCTTACAGAACTTGTTGATTTCGGGACTGATGTATTTAATAATGAATCTTTGAAATTTAAAAGATGGCTAAAAAAACCAAATATATCATTGGGTGGGTTTAAACCAGTAGGTTTATTTGATTCCATAACTGGTATTCAAGAAGTAAAAAAAGCTCTAAATAGGCTTGAATACGGTAATATGGCTTAATGAGAGTTTATCGTGTAGAGCGGAAAAAATATCTAGAATCAACGTTAGATGGAATTGGTGCCTCGTTAGCAGAAGGATTTAGGTGGAATAGCCTTAACACCTTTCTAGTGTATTCATCGGAATCTCGTGCTTTAGCTACCCTAGAAGTTTCTGTTCATTTAGATTTAAGTGAGGATTTACCTAGAGATAGATTTTATGTAGAAATTGATATTCCTAACAATATTCAAATTTATGAAGTTGATGTTAAAGAATTGCCAAAAAACTGGGATGCTAAACCTCCCATTTTAGAGACTCAATATATCGGGGATGATTTTGTAAATGATGGTAAAGGGGCGGTTTTGAAAGTACCAAGCTGTGTTGTACCACAAGAATATAACTACTTAATAAATCCTCAACATCCAGATTCTTCACGAATTACAGTAATTTCAATTAAAGCTATGAATTTTGATCCAAGGATTAAACAATAGGCACTCAAACGATATAGTTTTTGTCTTTTTGTTGCTATATCAACATCTAACAATAAAAAATAGCTTTATTGTTAAGCGTATCTTTATATATCCATGAAAAAGAAAGTACAATTAGTATTAGGTTCTGGTGGGGCTAGAGGCATTGCACATATTGCCGTTATAGAGGAACTTGAAAGAAAGGGATTCGAAATCGTAGAAATTGTAGGATGTTCTATGGGAGCAGTTATTGGGGGAATTTACGCTGCTGGTCATCTTACTGCCTACAAAGATTGGCTTCTTTCCTTGGATCGGAATAGTGTGTTCGATTTAACAGATTTTACTCTAAACAAAGGAGGATTTATAAAAGGTGAAAAAATATTTGCTAAACATCGAGATATGACAGGAAATTTAAACATAGAGAATTTCCATATTCCATTTACAGCCGTTGCCGCAGATATCAAATCGGGGAAAGAAGTCTATTTTACTTCTGGTGATTTATATAAAGCTTTAAGAGCCTCAGTATCTATACCAGGGGTTTTTTTACCTATTGAAAACAAAAAACAAATGTTAGTGGATGGGGGCGTATTGAATCCTCTGCCATTAAATCTAATCGAAAGAAATAATCATTCGTTTATAGTAGCGGTTGATTTAAATGCGAAGGGAAGTCCACTTATAAAACAAGTAGAAAAATCAAAAAAATCCCCAAAATGGTTCGAAACCGTTATTCCTGAACATATACTAGAAAAAACTCGCATCGAAACAAAAAAAGAAGAAAATGCACTTTCTATGTTCGAGTTGATGGAAAGCTCATTTATTCTTACCCAAGACCGTTTAAAAAACCTGATGATCAAAAACTATCCGCCTGATGTATTAATTAGCATCCCAAGAAAAACATGTAATACCTTCGAATATTGGAAAGCAGAGTATATTTATAATACCGGTAAACTTGCCTTTAAAGAAATGTTTGAAGATTGAAAGATGCCTTGTTAAACTGTTGAGAATGTGTTGAATTTGAAACATATTCGGGTTGGAATAAACGGAGTTAATAATGAGTAAACATTTTATCCTATCTATTGATCAAGGCACAACAAGTTCAAGGGCAATACTTTTTAATCGTTCAGGGTGTATCGAAACTATTGCACAAAAGGAATTTACCCAATATTTCCCAGCCAATGCATGGGTAGAACACGATCCCAATGAAATTTGGGCAAGCCAAAAGCAAGTGATTGAGGAGGTTATAAAAAACAAACAGCAAGAAATAGCTGCTATTGGGATCACCAATCAAAGAGAAACAACTGTTGTTTGGGATAGAGTAACGGGGGAACCCATTTATAACGCAATTGTTTGGCAAGATCGGCGGACTTCAAATTATTGTGACTCGTTAAAAAAAGATGGTTGGGTGACAAAAATTGCTT
>JAYPYN010000030.1:0-1488 GCA_038154605.1 Balneolaceae bacterium | reverse complement strand
GTAATAGATAGTTATTTTTCTGCAACTAAAATTCGATGGATATTAAATAATGTTGAGGGCGCAAGACAGAAAGCAGGACAAGGTCGCCTTGCTTTCGGGACAATAGATTCTTGGTTGATCTGGAAATTAACCGAAGGAAAAGTTCATGTTACTGATGTATCAAATGCATCAAGAACGATGCTATTTAATATTCGTGAGCTAAAATGGGATTCCGAAATTTTAGATAAAATGGGGATTCCGGAGTCTATACTCCCCAAAGTAAAATCATCAAGTGAAGTGTATGGAGAATCCTTTTATGGAATTCCAATAGCTGGGAGTGCAGGAGATCAACAAGCGGCTATGTTTGGGCAGATGTGTATTCAACCTGGTATGCTCAAAAACACCTACGGTACAGGTTCTTTTATGATGTTAAATACAGGAGATAAAGCCATTTCATCACAAAATAACCTTCTTACAACTATTGGTTATGAATTGGATGGAAAAATCAATTACGCACTTGAAGGATCCATTTTTATAGCTGGCGCTGTAATTCAATGGCTAAGAGATGGTTTAGGTATCATTTCATCATCCTCTGAGGTAGAAGCCTTGGCTAATACCGTAACTGATAATGGAGGCGTATATTTAGTGCCGGCTTTTGCTGGATTAGGCGCGCCGCATTGGGATCAGCGCGCCCGAGGAGCGATGTTTGGATTAACTAGAGCGAGCTCTGCTGGTCATATAGCCAGAGCTGCTTTAGAAGGAATCGCCTATCAAGTGAAAGATATTCTTTCAGCCATGGAGGCAGATTCTGGAATTTGTATTAAAGAACTACGTGTTGATGGAGGCGCAACTATCAATGATACCTTAATGCAATTCCAATCTGATATTTTGCAAATTCCGTTAGTGCGCCCCACTATATTAGAAACTACCGCTCTTGGCGCAGCTTACTTGGCTGGCTTGGCTACTGGATTTTGGAAAGGAACGGATGAATTGCATAAACAATGGCAAGAAGAACAACGATTTGAACCAATAATGAGCGTAGAAAAAGCCGAAGAGTACCTCTATAACTGGAATAAGGCAGTAGAAAAGAGTAAAAATTGGGATGGTTAACTTTTATGTTTACAATCAAAAAAAATTAAACCCCGTTTAAAAAAACCAATATCTATTTACTGAATCTATAAGCAATAATTTTTAATAAAGGGTTGTACTAAAACCAAAGCCATTTAGCACCTATAAACTACTTGGTTTATGGTATTACGTACTTTTGGCATGACCCAAAAGTACCGAAAACTCAAAACCTTTCTTGAAGCCAAAATATTGACTTTTCGGGTGGAACGAGAATTTTTGGGGGGGTACTCTTACAATAGGGAAATAGATTCTCACTTCGTTCGAAATGACAAACAAAGAAAAGTTCAGATAAGCTATCCCCAGTAAAAAGGTGATTTATTTTACCGCATGATTATGCTTATGTTGAAGCTTACCAATAAATTACTTTTATTCAGCTTATCC
>JAYPYN010000029.1:17822-18158 GCA_038154605.1 Balneolaceae bacterium | reverse complement strand
GTACATATTATTCAGCTGCAAACTGCTATGAAAAGAAACCGTTCCACACCGGTTTTATATTTACAATGGCTAACTTACGAAAAAGTACGCCGACCAGATGTTTTGTATGGCTTCCCAAATGGAATTGTCACACTTCCGTTTGCATCGGTAAATGTTCCTGCTTGGTTGGCTGAAGGTACGGCACAATACCAAACGAAAAACTTGAAATACGATAGATGGGATTCACATCGAGACATGATCTTAAGAACCCGAATTTTATCTGACACTCACTTCTCTTTAAAAGAAATGGGTACTTTCAGTTCTAAAACAAGTATTGAACGCGAAACCGTTTATAAC
>JAYPYN010000029.1:15264-17812 GCA_038154605.1 Balneolaceae bacterium | reverse complement strand
TCAATGGATTCTGAATATGCAGAATCAAAAGGTTTTTTCAATTTCTACCCAAAAATCTCTTTTGATGGGAATCATCTCGCTTATTTATCCAATAAAGGTCGAGATTATTCAGCAGTATCATTGTATCTAAAATCGACAAACGACTCTACCTATATCACCACGATTGAAAGTCATCCAGATCATAACCATGACGGACACAGTCATACCCACAGCATCAATACAGACCCAACCATACCATATATATCCACCACCTTTTCATTTTCCCCAAATGGAAATAAGATTGTGTATTCGGTAAATAAAAAAAATAAGTATGGAGAAGATCTTCGAGATTTGTTTATTCATGACATTACCACAAAAAAGAACCATCGAATCACAGAATCAGCTAGAATCCAATCACCTAGTTGGGGCTCAAATGGAAAAATAGTAGCCATCAGCTATAAAGCTGGAACGCATAATTTAGTAGTTTTTGATCCTGATAGTTCAAATAAAATGCATACTGTCACTTCCTTCACCAACGCTGAAACTATTTTTACCCCTATCTGGCATCCAGACGGTACACATATCTATTTTTCTTACGCAGATTTTGGGCAACGAAGTATCAAAAAAATAAATCTTAAAACCTTATTAATTTCTGATGTTCTAGCTGATGATTTTACAGACTATCGCGATCCATTTTTAACTAAAGATGGTACCTATTTATACTATGCTGCAAACTATGAAGGTCGATTTAATATCTACAGAAAAAATTTATCTAATCAGGAAATAAAAAGACTTACATCGGTGGTAGGTGGAGCATTTATGCCACATGTTCATGATGCCACACTTTACTTTTCAGAATATGAAAAGGATGGTTATAAGATTAAAAAACGCATTATCAACGAATCTAAATTAGCCAATTTTACGATACCTAAAAGACTTAGCGGATTAGTTTCGGACACACAAATAACTTTGAATGATTATAATGATAAGGATATAAATGCTTTTGATAATTTTGCTGAAAGTATTGCGGATACCGGATCTTACAAGTTTAAACTAAATACTTTTGAGGGTAATCAGGAAATTACCTACCGAAAACATACCGACACTTTTCTTAATTATTCATTTTTCCCAGTATTAAGATTTGATAACTACACCAAACTTAATGGTAGCAACGGAGCACTTTTACGGCATGGAAAAATAGGCAAATTAGGCGAAAATTTACTTCGAGATATGAAACCCGGAATTTATTTTGGGAATAGAGAAGCCACCGATAAGCTTTCTCTTTTTGGAGGTATAATGCTAGGTTTAGCATCAAAAACGGCAGAGGATGTTGGTGATTTTTTTTCACCAAGTAGACTAATCAAATTGGATCGTGATATTTTCTTTATGGCAGAATATCGAGGACTCCCTTTTATAAAAAGAAGTTGGTCTCCCACAATCTCAATTGAAGTTTTCAATCTTCATAGAAACGTTAAAAATGGTTTAAAGATCGAAGAGTTTCCTTGCACTTCATGCTTGCCAGATACTACTCGTGTGGATATAGGGTACGAGATATGGGAGGCAAATATATTTCTACGTTCTAAATTAAGCCGCAGAAGTTTACTTGAACTTGGTATAGGCTATTCACCCTACCAAGTTCAAACCGATAATTTTTATTCCAAAGAGTTGAAGTCTTTAATTTCAGGTTCTATGGCACAATTCTTCATCAGAGTATTTTAAAGCAACCACTTTCTCAGCTGCTTATTCCTTTAATTATTACACCTATACCGTTGATGCAGATATAGCTCCCATCGGATTAAAGGGCTATCTAAAATACCAATATCAACCTTCTGATCTTCTCCAAGAATATGAAATAAAAGAAGGAGCGTTAGTTCCAATCTTCAAAAAAAATAAAAACCATTCTACAGAATTACACCTTCGTTATGGGTTTAAAACCATAGGTAATCAGGCATTCCAGGCAAGAATTAGAGGCTTCACTTATTTTAATGACCCTAAAGATTCTTTTTTTACTGACTACGTAGGTGGATTTTTAGGCATGCGTAGCTATCCGTTCTTTGCCATTGCTGGAAACCAAACAGCGTTCACTAGTTTGAGTTGGTTCATGCCAATATTCAAAAGTATGAATACACAGATTGGCCCTTATATGTTCGATAAAATGTATGCGCGCTTATTTTTTGAAGCAGGAAATGGCTGGTTTTTAGGAGAAAGTTCAAATTCTGAAACAGCAAAACGATTAGGTACTGGGAATAACTTAAAAACTGGTATTGGTGCAGAATTAAGGTTAGCATCGAATGGATATTATTTATTTCCTCTTAAATTTTTTATTAGTACCAGCTATGGGTTTAACGATTTTTCTGTAACATTACCAGATGCCTTCCAAACAGAATCATCAACAAATACCGTGCGCTATGGAAGAGAAATATTATTCCATTTTGGTTTAACTTTTGATTTTGAATTACTATGAAAATTTTGCCACTTCAGCTTTTACTGATATTAATTTTGATGACAACATCAATAATTGCTCAGCCAATTAAGGCTAACTTAAGCGGCCCTATTTTATTGGATAATT
>JAYPYN010000029.1:9765-15254 GCA_038154605.1 Balneolaceae bacterium | reverse complement strand
AAGAATCTAAATTACATCCTGAGATGAAATTTTTACCAAAAACTAGTGCATTAAGCTATAAATCAAATTCTTTTTTAAATACTATTGAAAAAACTCCTGAACTAGCCATGCTATCATCAGCCATTTTACCCGGTAGTGGACAGGCTCTATCAGGCAAATGGGGTCGTGCAGCTGGTTATTTTTTAGTTGAAGTAATAACAATTACTTACTTCGTGAATAAAAATGCTGAAGCAAAAAGAAAAGAACGTGCTTATGAAGCGTATGCAAATAAAAACTGGAGTGTTCTCGCATATGCACAATGGTTAATTGATTATTCTCAAGTAAATGGACTAGATAATGACTATCAGGTTCTACAAGCTGAATTAGCAGAATTAGGTCCAACCGAAAATACTCCTAATTTTGAAAATACAACCGATGATTGGCGTAAAGTTAACTTAAATACTCTTCGACGAGTAGAAAGAAAAACACCTTTTATTTTTAATATTCCTTCTGGATGTGGATCTAATGACCCACCAGATTGTTTAATCAAGAGTAACTTCTCACATGTTGTTCAAGATTATGGGTCTCAGCAGTATTATGAACTAATGAGTAAATATTTTCAATTTCAACCAGGCTGGAAAGATTTTCATAACCAAAGAATTAATAATACCAACCATACCTATCAATACATGTGGGATAAAACCATGATGAGTGCAAATTTTATTGAAGGTAAAAACCGAGCTTTTGAATTTAATGATGATTACAGAAAGGCTGGGAACATTGTTAAATTATTGATAGTAAATCATGTTATATCAGCGTTTGATGCACTACTTTCTGGAAAACTTAAAAATTATAAGTTGGAAACATCAACAAATTTAATAGGTGAAGAATCGTTTTCATTGACTTGGCACTTTTAAACCGCCAAACTTACCGTAATATAAATCCATGCTTAAAGCTTTATTCACCAATAAATATCTTTACATCATATGTTTCTCCATCATTAGTTTTGGAGCACTTACTATTTTAGCTTTAGATAAACTAATCATGCCTAATTATACTAAATATAATGAAGGTGTAACTGTGCCTGATGTGACAAAACTTTCGTTAGAAGAAGCAGAAAATATATTACAAAAAATAGGGCTTCGTTATGAGGTTGCAGATCGACGTGCAAACTCTGCTTTCCCAGCAAATTATGTCATTGATCAAGCTCCATCAGCCTCCATTTTGGTTAAACCCAATAGAAAAATTTATTTAACGGTTAATGCATCAGTAAAACCAAAAGTTATCGTACCTAATGTGGTTAATCTATCTTTAAGAAATGCGCAGGTACAGTTACAAAATTATGGCTTCGAAATCGGGGCTATTAGTTATGAATCCTCTCGATTCAAAAATACAGTTTTGCGACAAAGTATTAATGAAGGAGCTGTGGTAGATCGAGGAATAAGTATAGATCTGGTAGTCAGCGACGGACTTGGTGATAAAATTGTTACTATCCCGCCAATTGTTGGATTAAGATTGCCTGATGCCCAATTTAAATTGCGTGAAGCTGGTTTAAGAGTAGGTGAAATTAGATTTCAACCCATAGAAAACGTTGCTCCTAATATAGTGCTCGATTTCTCTCCAAACGTTTCTTCCTTAGTAGAAGGGGAATCCCTAACTTTGATAATATCAGAACGATTTAGTGTTGAGGAAGAAATAGAAAGCGGAGTTATACTCACAGATTCTACTGGTAACAACAGCGCAAACCCACCCAATCAAGAAAATTAACTCATGAATTTCGACTTACCTATATTAGCGCCTTCCATTTTAGCAGCTAATTTTTTAACTCTTAGGGATGACATCCAAAAAACCCTAGATGCAGGTGTTCGTTGGATACATTGTGATATTATGGATGGGCATTTCGTGCCAAACATAAGTTATGGACCTGCCATTGTTAAACAGGTATCAACGATTTCTGATGATACATTTATTGATGTTCACTTAATGATTGAAAACGCAGATTTTTATGTAGAAGATTTTGCTGACGCTGGGGCCGATTTAATATCAGTACATTATGAAGCATGCCCTCATCTACACAGATCAATTCAAAAAATTAAAAGTTTGGGAATAATGGCAGGTGTTGCCATAAATCCTGCAACTTCTATATACACCATAGAACCAATACTACCATACGTAGACATGGTTGTTTTAATGAGCGTAAATCCCGGGTTTGGAGGGCAAAGTTTTATTGAAAGCACCTATAACCGACTTCAAGAATTAGTTGATATTCGTGAATCGAATAATCAATCTTTTCTTATACAAGTAGATGGTGGTGTAAATCTTAAAAATATTGCTGAAGTAAGAGAGGCAGGAGCGGATGTTTTAGTTGCTGGTAGCAGTGTTTTCAAAGCTGAAAACATAGCTCTTAGAATAGAAGAGTTATCTGAACTTTTATAAATTAATTTACATTTTATAATTTCACTTAAACGTTCAAAAATTAAAAAACTATAGAAGACGCTAGAACACTTCTTGAACAAAGAATAGAATTACAGGGCGTAGATGCTATTACCTTATTTGGATTAAAAGACGAGCATCTACGAATTCTGGACGAAGCATTCCCAGATATCAAAATTAACCTTAGAGGTGAAAGAGTGAAACTCTTTGGCCCACCCCAAGAAGTTGCTATTTTAAAAGATGTTATTTTAGGGATGATAGAAATTGTATCCCGAAAAAATAAAATCGGCAAAGATGATGTAAATACCCTTATCACTCTAAAAAATGGGCAAAGGTCTGGTAATACTATTGCTTTTAAAGACATTGGAGACGGCACATTAATTCTTTACACACACAAAGGTGAAGCGGTTATAGCCAAAACTCCTGGCCAAAAACAGATTTATAAATCCTCAGCCAATCACGACATTGTGTTTGCAATAGGGCCCGCTGGAACCGGAAAAACGTATACTTCTGTTGCATTAGCTGTAAAAGCACTGAAAGAAAGGCGTGTGCAAAAGATAATCCTAGCTCGGCCCGCTGTAGAAGCAGGTGAAAATTTAGGGTTTCTACCTGGTGATTTAAAAGAAAAAATTGACCCCTATCTACGTCCTTTATACGACGCACTCGAAGATATGATTGATCAGGACAAACTAAATCTACATCTTCAAAAAAATGTGATCGAAATAGCACCCCTCGCCTATATGCGCGGACGTACTTTAAATAATGCCTTTGTAATTTTGGATGAAGCTCAAAATGCTACCAACACGCAAATGAAAATGTTTTTAACTCGCATTGGTTTTAATAGTCGCGCAATAATTACCGGTGATATCACACAAACCGATTTACCTAGGAAACATCAATCTGGACTCATTTCCATACCTACCATATTAAAAGGTATAGAAGGCATTGATTTTGTGTATTTAGGAGATGAGGATGTCGTTCGTCATCGTTTAGTGAAGGATATTATCAATGCTTACGAGAAGCATGATTCTCAACGAGAAGTTCAAGCAAATAATAATGAGTAAAACTTATGTGGCTGCACTTTATGACGGTACTTTTTCAGTTGGGATAGATAAAAAATTTATTCGAATCCCTAGAACTGGAAAACAATTTCGCGCATCACTGAAAATTTCTCTACATCCTTTCCTTATAAACACTGCTACAAAAAAAATACTTTTTGATGTTGGAATCGGTGAATTTGGTGAAGAAACAGGGGTGCATTCTATTCTTGAAAATTTAGAACAACACGGACTTCAAGATTATGATATCACTGACATCTTCCTTAGCCATTTACATTATGATCATATAGGTGGTCTTGCACATCGACAACATGGATTTTGGGAACTCACTTTTCCAGATGCTAAAATTTGGGTCTCAAAAGTAGATTGGACGAGAATTATAAATAAAGATGTTTTCTATGATGAAGAAAAAACAGAATTCATTGCTTTTTTGGATGCGAAAGCTAACTTACATTTTCTTGAAGAAATAGATAACACATATCCAGAAATTAGTGTTCAAACTATAGGCGGTCATACGCAACATCATGTAGCTCTTTTCTTTAATGATGGTATTAATAAGTATTTAATGGCTGGAGATGTAATTGCAACAAGAAATCAAATTAATAGAAAATTTGCTGCGAAATATGATTACGACCCAAAAATGAGTCAATCACAAAGAGAACGACTAGCTAAATTTGCTTTCCAAAATGATTTTTTAATTCTCTGCTTTCATGATGATTATCATCCAATAGTTCGATTAACAGACTATGACGAAAAAACAGGCTATATTACCGAACCTGTTGAAGATTATTTTAGTCTCTAACTATGCCAATACCAACTATTATTACATCTGTACATCAGTATCTAATAGATAAAGGAATTCCTTCAAAATTGGATGCTGCCATAATTTTAGGATCTGGCTTAGGAGAGTTTGGAGCTAACATCCAAAATCCAACGATTATTCCATATATCGATATACCCAAGTTTCCACAATCAACTGTTGTTGGCCATTCTGGAGCCTTAATTATTGGTGAAATACTTGACAAAACTGTAATCGCATTTTCAGGCAGGTTTCATTTCTATGAAGGATATCCATTTTCTACAACCGTGTTCCCTGTACAACTTGCTGCTTCTTTTCAGGTGAAGAAACTGATCATCTCAAATGCAGCTGGGGGAATAAATTTAGATTTTCAAGTGGGTGATTTGATGGTGATTACAAATGTTATACACCCATATGTAGAAATACCTATCATAGAAAAAGAAAACTGGTTAGATTCACTCAACAAAAATGCATCATCGGTACAAAATATTGCTAAAAATATTGGGATTGCAACTAAAAATGGTACCTATCTTTATGTAACTGGCCCCAATTATGAAACCAAAGCAGAAATACGTGCATTTCGAACACTTGGAGGCGATGCAGTAGGGATGAGTACAGCTCCAGAACTAATGGAAGCGTATAATCTTGGCTTACAAACAACGGCTATTTCACTCATTACGAATGCCGCAGCTGGAGTTACCGATCAAAAATTAAATCATGCAGAAGTAAAAGAAGCGGCTGAAATGAAAAAAGATGAGTTTGCGAAGTTGGTAATTGGGTTGATCACCACCTTTTAATTACTGCTTGGCGGGGACTCTAGGTATAGTCATAATCTCTTTTTGTCTTCCATCGATATACCAAACTCCCGTATCATCAAAAAAAGCTTCTTCTTCTAACATTATTCGAATTTCTTTGCCCCATTCTTTTATATAAGTTGCGTTGTTCAATTCGATGGAATATGCCGTATTTAATTGTAGAGGGTAATCGCCATCTCCGGGCACCCCGCCTTGAGCATCCCACATTCCCAACGTGGTTCCCGCACCATGCCCATGATATCCGATTGGATGTGTATAAATGGATGGCTTCAGACCCTCTGCGATCGCCTGTTTTCGAGAAAGTGCTAGTACTTCGTTACCCGTTCTGCCTTCTTTAAAATTATTCGTAAAAATATCTTGTAGTCGATTTCCATTATCAAATGCCTGTTTTAAATAATTTGGAAC
>JAYPYN010000029.1:0-9755 GCA_038154605.1 Balneolaceae bacterium | reverse complement strand
ACATAGGCATGTTGTTGGGTATCTGTATTCAAGCGAAGGTAGGTAATCCCAAAATCAACATGAAGTAAGTCTCCGGGTTGAATTACATTATTAGCTGGTCTTGAATCAAATGTTCTAAGATGATCAAAAGATTCTGGATCCGCACGTTGAATAGAGACGGTTGGATGGAACCAAGTAACTAATTTCAAATCTCGAATTCGTTCTCTGTACCACCATACCACATCATCAGTAGTTGTTACGCCTGGTTGAATTACCGTAGATGAAAAACCTTCCGCTATAATTTCATGCGCTATTCTCACAATCTGAGGATAGATGGTCATTTCCTTTGCCGATCGAGTTTCCAACCAGCCTACAGCTACCATCTCAGCGGATACAATTTTTTGAGCATTTTTCTCTCCTATTCCTTCTATCATTTCTTGATAATCGGTTAAAACCATCCCGTCCGCATGTTGCCAATGCTCTGATTGATTTATTCCAATATTTTTTGGATTACGCTCATCTATAAGTTCTTTTAGTCGTGCCCATTGATTGGGTTGGGCATCTTTATCCCATGCTTTTTTGAATACCTCTCCTACATTATATCGTGCAACAGCTAATGTTTCTAATCCCTCTTCTTGCCCGCGATCATGAATCACCAAAATTGTTCTTCTACGTGCATTCAACCAAGTAGAGGGTAACATGGTTTTTATTACTGGATCTTCATTGTATTCGCGAGAAATAATTACCCACATATCAATATTATTTTTTCGCATAATATGTGGTAGAATGGTTTCTATACGATCTCGGAGAAGGTTATCAATAACCTTTGCACGTTCTCGCATTGGTAAAATAGTGGGGATATTCTGGGAATGTGCAGGCAAGCATAGCGCACTAATAAGAAGAATGAACAGTAATTTTTTCATACATCGCTTTGTGAATGGCTTCTTTGAATATGTATACCTTTTATTTCATCTGCAAGCACATATTAGATAAATGTATCTTGTATAATTAATACTAGCATTAAAATTTTTTATTTTTTGGGATACTAAAAATGATCCTCAGGGTGATGTGATAAAACTTTGGATAAGTTCCACTTAATTTTATATTAGCAGAAATGATTCTATACGCTCTAAGAAATACAATCTCTATATTTCAGTGATTTACAGCAATATCAGTAACTATTTATTTGTGAAATTATATGACTAGCCTCCTACATAGTTCAAATAAAGGTATAGAAACCATTGAGTTTCATCATCCCAAAGGAAATTCACTACCTAGAAAAATATTAGATAATTTAGCAACTGCCATTAAGCATGCTGGAGATAATCCTGAGGTAAAGATTATAAAGCTTAAAAGTAAAGGGAATACTTTTTGCGCTGGAGCTTCTTTTGACGAATTATTAGCCATTACAAATGACAATGATGCAAGTGAATTTTTTTCAGGATTTGGAAAGGTGATTGAGTCTATAAAGAACTGCCCCAAATTTGTAGTTGCCGAAGTTCAAGGGAAGGCTGTTGGTGGTGGAGTTGGCCTAATAGCTGCATGCGATTATGCTGTTGCAACCGAAGAAGCAAGTATAAAACTTAGTGAATTATCTATTGGATTTGGCCCTTTTGTGATTGCGGCAGTAGTTATTAGAAAAATTGGATTAAGTGCATTTAGTACTCTTACCATCGACTCAAAAAAATGGCAAACTGCTACGTGGGCTTTCCAGAAAGGATTATTCAATGATTTAACCACTAATACTAATGAGCTTGAAATTAGGACATCAGAATTATGCGAAACACTTGCTGAGTACTCATCAGAAGCCATGAAAAGTATTAAGGATTTACTTTGGGAAGGGTATGATAACTTACCTAATATTCACAGAAAAAGAGCTGTTTTAAGTGGAAAGCTATCTCAAAGCACTCTAACTCAATCTATATTATCAAAATTTCGAAAAATCACACGATAAATTCTATTAGAAGAGCAATAAGCTGATTTATCATCTGCCTTTGAACAAAAGGTGATTTTTATCATTTCAATGATAAATGTTTATCAAACATAATCTTTATTTTGTACATCCCTTTTTCTTCTAAATATTGTTCAGTAAAGGTTCCATAAAGCTGTTTTAACAGGGTATTAATCAATGTATAGCTTAGATTTTGTGTAGCATTTCTTGTGTTTTCTCCTTCAAAATTATGTTCAATAGAAAGTTCAACCATAGAATCTATGCTACACAAATTAATATGCATTTTTGCTAACCCTGGTTCTAACTCAATATTTTTTAACTTATTCAGAATCAACTCATTTAAAAGCATTGAACATGATACTGCAATATTTAAGCCCAAAAATAAATCTTCTGTTTCTGTGGTGATAGTAACCTTATTCTCAACCACCCATTTTGATTTTGTTATTGACGCAACGAAATCCTTTATGTATGCACTATAATTTATATTTGCAAAAGTTTCGCTTTGGTATAACATCTCATGCACAAGTGATATAGATCTAATTCGTGTTTGGCTTTCCGTTAAAGCTTCAACTACAATTTGATTGTCTGAGGAGCGACTTTGTAATTCAATAATACTTGATATAACAGCAAGGTTATTTTTAACCCGATGATGAATTTCTGCAAGAAGAATTTCTTTTTCTCTTAAAGACTCTTTTATTTGTTCGTTTGCCTTGTTTCTTTCCGTAATATCGGTAGCTACTACAACCTTACCTAAAAATTCTTGTTTAGAATTAATCAGTTCATTTTCAGAAAAAAGAACAGGTATTAGCTTACCATTTTTAGTTACAAGTTTAGATTCTATCGTTTTTAAAAAAACCAGTCTTGGTTCCTCTTTTTGTTGAAGAGCATGATCCCCCTCCAAAATCTCCTCAAGTGGTACATTCATCAAGCTTGACCTTCCAAACCCTAATAATCGTTCAGTAGCTTTATTTACACTCACAATCCTACCAAGATTATCAGTAACAATTAAACTCTCATGGATAGATTCGATAATATTATCCAAATAATCACGTGCAAGAGTTCGTTTTCGAAGATTTTCCGCCATTGTATTAAAAGTAGCAGCTAAATCTCCAATTTCATCATTATGTACAACTTCAATTCGCTCATCTAAATTTCCCTTTCCGATTAATTGAGCACCTATACTTAATTTTTTTATTGGATTGGCTATTGATTTATATAAAAATAAAGCTACCCCAACAGATAGAATAATTAGAAACGTTGTCATCGCAAAAATGAAAATACCCGTTATGTCTAGCTGATTTTTTAGCTTCGAATTTTCATCAATCTGAAATTGTATTACATTTTCTCTTAATTTAGAAATCAACGGTATAATAGTATTACTAAAATATGGCGTTATTGAAAAATTGAACATTTCATGGGATTGTGAAATATTTTCTTCTCTGAAATGAAGCCATTCAATACAAAGTTGTTCATAAAATTGTACACTAAGCGCTAATTCGTCAATTTTCGATACTATCGTACTTGTTATTAATTCTTCATTTGATGAAAAGTTAAATGACAAGTTATAGATTTGATCATTTATATTTTTGATCGTTAAATCAAAGCTTTCAATATGTGTTCGTACTGCTGGAACTTTTAATTCAATTTTTGAGTCCACACTTCCCTCTAATTCTTTTAGAATAATTAATGTGACAAGGGAATTATATAAAGCGTTTTCAAGCTTTGCCGTATTTTCTACTAAATCAGTTGTTTCAACATTTTCTAAAACTAGCTGGCCCAACACATATTTTGAATACCAGTTAGATGTTATACCTACTGTTGCAATCATTATACTGATTGTAAAAATACTGATTAAAATTTTAGCCCCTAAACTCATAACCTAAATTATTCAAGACTTTCTTGCTTAAATTGTATAATAACATAGTTTAACCAGCCCCATCAGGGATAGAAATTAATATTCATTGCTTAGTCCTAGTTATTAAAAAGAGAAAGAGACTTATAAAAAGTTACTTCAAATAATTGTGTTCTAAAGTAATTTATGAAATAACATCATTCTAAGAGTTCACATAAACTTAATTTGAAATGCTCCATATCTTCCTTTAAACCAATTGTGATTCGAACGCATTTTGGAAGTCCAAAACCTTTTAAATGCCTTAATATCACCCCTTTTTGAAGCATTTGTTGTGTAATATGTATCGCTTCTTTTTCATTTTCAAATTCAATCATTATAAAATTTGCGGCAGATGGAGTATATTTTATCTCTCTTTCTTCAAAAAAATCATATAGGTCCTGTTTTCCCTCGTCCACAACGACCTTACTTTTCTCCAAAAATTGATCATCGTTATATGCTGCTAATGCTGCCGCTTGACCAAGGGTACCTGGTTCAAATGCTAAACGCGTTTTTTTTAAGTAATGGATAATTTCTGGAGCAGCAATTGCATATCCTACCCTAAATCCTGCTAAGCCATACCCTTTTGAAAATGTTCGAAGAACAATCACATTATCATAATCATAACTCAAAACATTCGGATAATCCTCTACAGCATTAGCATACTCATAATATGCTTCATCCATAACAATTAAAACATCTGAGGGAACACTTTTAAGTAACCATTCAAATTCTTCATTTGTGATGTATGTCCCAGTTGGGTTATTCGGATTAGCGATATAAATCATTTTAGTACGTTCATCAATCGCATTTACCATCCCTTTTAAATCAAATTTATAATCTTGAGTTAATGGAATTCTTTTTACATGAATTCCCCTAATTTGCGCTTGTACATACACCCCTATAAACGTTGCATCAGAAGTAATTAAATTTTGTTTGTTCAAGAAAAACGATCTGCATAATCCTGCAAGCATACTCTCTGAACCAGCACCAACAACAACTCTATCCTTAGATACATTATTTTTTTGGGCGATTGCAAGTCTCAATTCTTTTGTCTCAGGATCAGGATAATCATGCACAATTGTTAAAGCCTTTTTTATAGCTTTTTCAACTTCAGCACTTCTACCAAGCCGATTTTCATTCGATGCAAGTTTAGAAATCCTAATCGGTTTATATTGCTCTTGTACTTCAGCAATGGTTTTACCAGGAACATATGCTTTAAGCTCCTTTATATTTTCAGGAACTAATACCGTTTCTTTTTTCATTTATTTCTCCAACAATTTTCAATAAGATAAGAATGTTCATTGAATCATAATTAGTTTAACCATTAAATTAGTAGCATTCATAAATATCAATAATGAAAAATTTTATAGTAACAGGCGCAAGTAAAGGAATTGGACTAGCTACCACATTATCACTTCTTAAAAAAGGGCATAGAGTTTTTGCTGTTGGCCGAAGCGAGCATTTATTAAAAAACATTGTAGATCATTCTGCACATGAACATGTACTACCTATTGTAGCAGATCTTTCAAAAAAAAATGGTGTAAATGAAGTCGTTAACATAGTACAAGCTTATGCTGGAATTGACGGATTAGTTAACAATGCAGGTTTTTTAATTAAAAAATCATTCAAGAAATTAACATTAGATGATTGGAGACAACAATTTGAATTAAATTTTTTTTCTATTGTTGATCTTATACATTCTTTATTACCATTATTTAATAAACACGCTCATATTGTCAATATTGGAAGTATGTCAGGTTTTGAAGGGTCTGTAAAATTTAATGGACTTAGTGCGTACGGAGCTTCTAAAGCCGCTCTAGCCAATCTTACTGAAACTCTAGCAATTGAGTTACACCCAGATGAAATAGCTGTGAATTGCCTTGCATTGGGTGCTGTATCTACAGATATGCAAAAAACCGCATTCCCAAATTATGATGCCGAAGTTACACCAGAAATGATGGGAGATTTTATTTCGAATTTTGTACTCACTTATGGGAACCTTTTTAATGGTAAAATCTTACCAATATCATTAAATAATCCTATCTAACTTAGGTAGATGGATAAATTTTTAACTAAATTAAAAAAAATTTAAAACTGGCTATGAGCAAATATATCTTCCTATTTTTCTTCTTTATTAGTGCAAATTTGATATCCAAAGTAAATGCACAAAGTGTGCAAATTTTCAGCTCAAGCACTCTTAATGGTGCCTTAAATGGCATTACTCTTGGGGCTGCATCTATGTTTGTTTCTAATGCGAAGGTAAATGCTCCTTTCAATAAAAATTTAGATGATTTATACCCTATACAATTGGGATTAGGACTTGGTACTCTTTACGGAATTGGGCTCGGTACCTATGATGTTGTTTCTGGTGAGGGGCGAAATATATTAGTCTCAGGTTTTTTTAACGATGGTAAAAATAGCTCTATTATTGTTTTAATGGATACCTTTTATGGAGCTGCAGCCGGAGGGTTAATTGCTCTATCTCTTAGTTTAGTTGTGAATGAGCCACTCATTGACGCTACAAAATATGGATTGGGTTTAGGAGCTTTTATAGGTTTTGGATTTGGAATTATAGACATTTCAGTTTTATCAGAACGATCTAGCGAACCCTTATCAATGCATAAATCATCTTCAACCACTGCGGACGGTTTAGCATCAATATCATTTGAAAATGGCGCTTCCATTGGGTTATTAAACCCATCTATATTTAACAGTTTAGAGTTGTCTTCAACTAAATTTTCTCAGAAATATAATCCTACAATTGAATTTGTTAATCTAAAATTCAATTTTTAGTATTTAAGGAAGAAAATGCCTTTAATAATTGGCGGGTAGTATTTATGTGTCCGCTCAAAGAGTGATTAATTCCATCATTCAAATAATTCCACGCATCAGGACCATCCCCCATTCTTTTACTTTGGGGATCAATGGTTATTCCTTTTTTACCCGATACAATCTCAATTAATTGTGAAATATCTTTTTCTTGCATGCTAAATTCATGAAGAGGATGTGCTTCTATCATTTCACAAATAACAGTTGCAGGTGTTAACCATACTATCTCATTTTTAATGTATTCAGTAAGAATCTCTTGTATAGTATTCAAATTTTCCCATGTCTCGGAAAGAGGAACCAAGGTTCTGTTTGGGGCGATATTTAATCGTTGCATATCATTAATACCTAAATCAACTATAACCCAATCTGGTTCATGTAACAGCACATCTCTATCCATTCGTCTTAAAGCTTCTGTGGTAGTATTTCCTGTGATTCCAGCATTCACAAAATTAAATCTAGCATTATCAACACTAATTTCTAATACTTCTTTTAAAATATTAAACCAACCTTGGTCATCTTCTGTCATTGAGCCCCCAAAACCAACGATTGTCTCGGTACCTTCAAATGGTAATTTTTCTATTAAATCAATGATCTCTTGTTCTTTAAGTAATTCTAGTGCAGCTTGCTTAACATTGTTATCAGCATTTTTTCGCCCAAATAACATCTCCTCTTCATTCAATCCTAAAATTAATGCCTCTGCATTTTTATTTTTCTTTCCTGGAAATAATGGAAATCTTTTTTCTAAATGAAAATATGGAAGTACATATTGCTCTATTAAATTTTTTTCTTCTTTCTTTAATTTATCCATTATAATCAATTAAACAATTTCATTTTTAGCTTCTCAACTCCATCGGTTGCTGTACGTTGAATATGATCCCAATCTGAATTCTTTTCAATTTCAGGAAAATTAGGATCAATAATAAATTTTTCACATGCACTAGATGCATAATGAATCAGACTTGCGGCAGGATATACCGCTAATGATGTTCCTATTACAATTAAATAATCTGATTTCATCACAATGTGAGACGCAATTTCTATTAGTGGAACCATTTCACCAAACCAAACTATGGCAGGTCTTAATTGATGTCCATCTGGTGCCAAATCACCAATTTTAATATCATCATAGTTAATATCTACAACAATATCTGAGTTTATTTCACTTTGCCCTTTTCTCAATTCACCATGCAGATGAATAACCTTTTCTGAACCTGCTCTTTCATGTAAGTCATCAACATTTTGTGTAATCACTGAAACCTCGAATCGTTCTTGTAATTCAGCAATAAAAAAATGGGCTTTGTTTGGTACAACATCAAGAAGCTGTCTTCTTCTTTGATTGTAAAAATCTAATACCTTTTGCCTATTTCTGTTCCATCCATCGATAGATGCAACCTCAAACACATTATGACCTTCCCATAATCCGTCAGCATCTCTAAAAGTCTGTATCCCACTTTCAGCACTTATACCAGCACCTGATAGTACAACAACATGCTTAGTTTGCATTAACAAACTGAAGGTTAAACCAAGAACTCTCAACTTGAAAATCCTCTATAACATCACCAAAACTTTTACTTTTAAATGTAGTTAGTATTGATTTGATTTCTTCTTGAAGATTTTTAATTGCATTCTCAATCAAATCTTTATTGAAACCTTGGTCTCCTAAATTTAAAGTAAACTCCATTGAAACCATTCTACCTAGAGCTTCGCCTAATTGTACTAATTTACGTTGTGACATTTTAGTATCAATCTCAAAATTTAGGATTTCTCTAAAATAATCAGAGGAACGTACTGTTAAATCATAATCTTTTAAGAAATCATACAAATTAGTACTTCTTAGCTTTCTCATCATTTTGAGAATAGACTCCGAAATTTGTTGATATAAAATATCATTAGAACCCTCAAAAATCTGAAATGGTCTACTATCTACGGTAGATCTCCCAGCAATATGATCTAACCGGTAGCCTTTTGCTCCAGTAAGTTGAAGCAGTGATTGCGATGCTTTTTGCATATAATCTGTCAATACAGTTTTTATGGCATTAGCTTCTACATCCATTCTGGATGTATTATGCTCTAAAGGTACATTACGGCTTGTAAAATTGCACATTGCAGAACATACTGTAAAATAGGATTGTATTTTAGATACCCTTGCTTTTACCTGATCATACGTTAGTAAACTTGTGCCTCCGACTATACGATTTTTGCAATGTTGTATCGCTTCTTCCATCATTCTTTTTAAAAAACCCATCCCCATGCCAGGGAACTGCAATCTCGAACGATGAAGTAAATCTAGCATTAATGTTATACCGGTTCCTTTAGGTTCTAATTTATGATTAGAAGGTACATTGATGTTAATCTGGTTTTTACCGTAAGGAAGCATATATAATCCAAGATTGTTATAATATTCCTTTACATCTATTCCACCATTACGAGTATCATGTACGAAAAAGGAAATATCTCGACTTAATGTACCATCATTAGATTGTTCTCTGGCTGTCATTAACCAGTAATCTGCCATTCCTGTAAGCCCTGCCCAATGTTTTAAACCATTGATGTTGTACACATTCTTATTGGAGTCAAAGGTATAGGATGTTTGCATTTTTAGAGCTTCTGAACCATAATCTGGTTCAGTAATCATTAACCCGCCCATTTTATTATTACGAATAACACGATCATATACAGATTCTTTTACCTCCTCATTTGCATAATTTGCAATAGGCTGAAGAAATAACGCACCATTTATTCCCATCATTAAAGATAAGGGCAACGATTCGTATGAGCTTGCTTCTAGCATAGCCAACGCTTCTGATGTTTCACCTCCATATCCTCCATATCTAGACGGAATAAAAGCGGCGAGTGGCGTAATATTAAGTATTTCGGACAAAGACTGAGAAGATATACCTCTAGATAAAGTACTCTTATTAGTCTCCATTTCTTTGTTGAAAATACTTGAAAGCTTAGTTTTATATCGTTTTAAAAAAGATTCGAAATCGGTCATAATAATAATTTTTTTCAATATACGGCTTTAAACAAAAGCAACCGAATTAGTATTCCCAAAATAAACAAAAAAACCCTTATCGGTTGTATTGGATAAGGGTTTTAAAAAAG
>JAYPYN010000028.1:11478-18504 GCA_038154605.1 Balneolaceae bacterium | reverse complement strand
ATTAATGGCGGAATGATTATAAATCCCTCAGAAACATTATTAGAAGCCATTGCAGGAAATATGCTTGCTATTGATCAACCAAGTACTAAAGATAAGGAAGGAGCACTATGTGAAGTTGCAAATATTGTGTGTGGTAATGCGGTACCATTATTTGCAAAAAACAACAAGATATGCATTATTAAGCCACCTCAAATTATTCCAGCAGATACAAATATCGATGAAAAATTTAAAGGAATGAATAAAGAAAATGTGACTATATATTTAGATGAAGGTGTAGCTGAATTAATAGTTTATATTGGGGTTGATAATGATTAGAGTACTTGTAGTTGATGACTCGGCAGTAGTGAGAAAACTATTAACAGAGGAATTAAATAAACAAAAAGATATTGAAGTTGTAGGTACTGCTTTGAATCCATACATAGCAAGAGATAAAATTGTGAAACTCAAGCCCGATGTGTTAACTCTAGATTTAGAAATGCCACGGATGGATGGTCTTTCATTTTTGTCAAAATTAATGAGACATTTTCCATTACCTGTAGTAGTAATTAGTTCTTTAACACCTAAAAATAGTATAAATGCATTAAATGCATTAAGGCTTGGAGCAGTAGAAGTTATCTGTAAAACAGTATCTGCATATTCAACCAAAAACATCACTCAAGATATTATTAGAGCTATAAGAATAGCATCTGTAGCAAAATTTGATAAAAATATCATCGACTTAAATTCTAAAGTAAATAAACAATTATACCCTAAAGAAGATATTAGTCTAGTACACACTACTGATAAGTTAATCGCAATAGGTTCCTCTACTGGCGGAACAAGAGCGATAGAGATTTTATTAACGAGATTACCACAAAATTTACCTGGTATAGTAATAACACAACATATGCCCCCAGTTTTTACCAAAAGTTTCGCTGCTCGTTTAGATAGTGTAAGTAGGTTCAATGTTAAGGAAGCAGAAGATGGAGATCATATACAACCAGGTGCAGTCTTTATAGCTCCAGGTAATAAACATATGCTTGTAGAAAAAAATGGTGCTAGATATTATATAAGAATTAAAGAAGGACCCCCTGTTCACCATCAACGACCTAGTGTAGATGTATTGTTTAATTCCGTTGCAAATTCGGCAGGGCTTAATGCAATGGGCATTATATTAACCGGAATGGGATCGGATGGTGCTAAAGGACTTCTAGCAATGAAGAAAAAAGGATCCTATACAATAGGGCAAGACGAAGCTACAAGCGTGGTGTATGGAATGCCTCGTGAAGCATACAAGCTTGGTGCAGTTACCGAGCAGTTGCCATTGGATAGAATCCATGAAAAAGTTATTAATCAATATAAACAAAAGGTGTTAGAGCCTTATTACTAAATAATTGGAAATACTATGTCTGTAAATATATTAGTGGTCGATGATAGCGCAGTTATGCGAAGTATGATCAAAAAAACAATAATAAGTAGTGGTGTTAATGTTGGTACAATATATGAAGCGTCCAACGGTAAGGAAGGTTTAGAACAACTAGATAGAAATTGGTTAGATATTCTTTTTATTGATGTAAATATGCCTGTAATGGATGGTATGGAAATGTTAGATAAAGTGCGGAAAAGACCAATAAAAAGCGATATTCCTGTACTAATTGTTTCAACCGAAAGTAATGATGAAAGAATTGAAACCATCCAAAAAAAGAATGCTGGGTTTGTTCATAAGCCATTTACACCAGAAATACTAAGGGAAAGAATTTTAGAAGCATTAGGTGTGCTAGAAAACTAGAAGTATAAAACTTTAGTATTTCCTAAAACCCTTGTATTTCATTCAAGGGTTTTTTTATATCAAAAAAAGGGTAAGTAAAATTCAAAAACAACGTGTTTTCTTGAATAAAATGATTTAAGTAATTGAGAGCTAACCCGATAAATTATAGAACGGTATAGATGGGATATTCCATTAAAATTTTAGGATTAAATAAATAAAATTATGGCAGAAGCAATAGTTGACGAACAAGTATTAAATTCAACAGAAATAGTTGTATATGGTGGTAAATTTCTAAGTTTTTTTCTTGGAAAAGAAGAGTATGCGATTGAAATTTTGAAAGTTCAAGAAATAATAGGTCTCCTTCCAATTACCCCAGTTCCTCGAATGCCAAGTTACATTCGTGGTGTTTTGAACTTAAGGGGTAAGATTGTACCCATTATGAATTTAAGAACTAGATTTGAATTGCCAACTGTAGAAGATACCGAAGAAACATGCATCATTGTGATACAAGAAGAAAATCATTTAATGGGAATTGTAGTAGATAAAGTATCTGAAGTTGCAGATATAGAGACCGACCAAATAGAGCGAGTACCTTCTTTTGGAGTTACTGGAAATAGCGAATATTTATCAGGTATAGGTAAACTTACAGAGTCTGTAAAAATGATTCTTGATGTACATAAAGTTGTGTTTGATGTACCCGAAGAAGTTAAAAAGGCAAATTCAGACGTTGCCCTACAGTAATATGTAGTGGTAAATGTTTAATTGATGGAATTAAAACAATATAATCTTAGGAATAAAAGAAGATGAAAAATTGGACTATTGGGCAAAAAATTGCCTCACTAAACGGAATTGTGGTAGTCGTTATTCTATTACTTGGAATAGTTTCGATTTATAAGTTTTCTCAAGTACAGAAACATACTAATATTTTGATTGATGTAAGTTTAAAAAACTGGCAGATTGCAAGTACTATCGAAAATACGGCTAGAGATATAGGCCTTAATGTGTCTGATTATACTGAACGAGGAAATTTAACTTCATGGACGGGAGTAGTTCAAGAATTAAAACAAATAAAGCTTGATATAAATTCTGTTAAAAAACTTGCTAAACAAGATAATTTATCAAACATCGAAAATTTTGCAAACAAACTGAATGACGATGTCGCTGAATTTGAAAAATCAATTGTTGGGTACTATGATGCCAATGAACTTTTGATAAGTTATCTGAAAAAAGCAGTGGATAATGATGCTCTATTTAAAAATAGTTTAACCGAATCATTACGTCTTTTGGTTAATACCAGAACAACAACAACTGTTGAGCAAGAGCAATTAATTATAGACTTGTCAAACCAAAGAACAGCTTTGATCTTTGTGTTAAAAAATGATGGGTTTAATAAATCATACAATATAATCGCGAAGTACGAAAATCAAATAAATAGTTTTACAAGCGAGGTTGAATCAGTAGTTGATCGCATAACAAGTGTAATCGGAGATGTAGAATCAGCTTCGGTTTCTGACCTCAAACAGCATATAGCCCTTTTTAACAATATTGTTAGCACAAGTAGAACAATTAAAGCTTTAGGAAAAGAGCAATTACTTGCATTTGATAATCTTCTAGTTAATGCAGCAGAATTATCAGATGCCTTGAAAGCAATTGCAAGCGAAGAGGCAACAATAACCAATAATACGGTACAAAATGCAGAATTTATTGTAGGTATAGTTTCCTTATCAACCATAATAATTACTTTAGCCGTAGGTTTCATAATCGGAAGGTCGATGAGAAGTGTATTAATGGAGATTTTAATACAATTATCATCCGGCGCTAAAGAAGTACAAGCTTCTTCAGAGCATTTATCAAGCACGGCACAACAGTTGGCAGCTAGTTCAAGCAAACAAGCTGCAAGTTTAGAAGAAACGTCTTCATCCTTGGAAGGTATGTCTTCCCAAATTAAGCAAACCGATGAAAATTCATCCGAAGCAGAAAATGCGATGCAATCAGCAAAACCTATGATAAATAATGGATTAGAGGCTATGGTTCGTATGACAGATGCCATGCAGGAGATAAAAAATTCATCCGATGAAACCTCAAAAATAATTAAAACAATAAACGATATTGCATTCCAAACAAATTTATTGGCTCTGAACGCAGCTGTAGAAGCAGCTAGAGCAGGTGAGGCGGGTAAAGGGTTTGCTGTAGTAGCTGAAGAAGTAAGAAACTTAGCTCAACGAAGCGCAGATGCTGCAAAAGATACCTCGGTATTAATTCAAAACTCACAAGATAATACCCATAGAGGCTCAAAAATAGCTCAAGAAGTTTCTGAAAATTTACAAGAAATAGCATCAAATTTTGAGAATGTATCCTCATTAGTTGTTGAGATTTCTACGGCCTCTAAAGAACAAGCTGATGGTATTACTCAGATTAATTCTGTTATGACGGATATGGACAGTATTGTTCAAGGCAATGCTTCCCTTTCTGAGGAAAGTGCAGGTGCTGCTGAAGAATTAACGGCTCAAGCCGATGAGTTGAATTTAATTGTACATCGTCTTGCTAATTTAGTTGAAAAGAAACATACAACTAAAAATAACGCAACTATGAACAAAGAAGAGGATGATTTTTATAAAGAACATGATCAAATGAATTCTAATGATTTTGATCATGATTACGATGTTATTAAAGATTATAAGGCATTGGCAGTTGCACCTGTAGCTCCTTTTAACCATGTTGTTTCAGGTTCTAAAGATCTTGCACCACATGAACTTATTCCTCTAGGAGATGATGAATTTGACGATTTCTAAAAAGTGGAAATGATGTATCAAGTAAATTGGAAAAAAAGTTTTGAACGAATAAAATTAAAGCATAGAGATAACCCAATATAGTTAGTTAGAGCATTGTCTTGATAGGGCTGTGCTCTTTTTTTTTAAATTTCAAAAAATCATATTTAGAAAAATGAAATATGATCGATAAAAGAAATAATAGTTATTACGAAGAAAAAAGTGTGTAGAACATTTTTAATAGACCCTATAGTTAGATGCGGGTGTTACTCGGATAGAGTAACACCCTTTTTTTTTGTGAATCGATCTTATGAATCGCATAATTTTTGATTTAGAACAAAAAAGATTCATGTTATATGTTCATTATAAATTGACGATAAATTTTAGAAAGTAGTACAACTAAAAATAGATGAGAATGAGTGTTTTTGAATGGTGGAGAGCATTAAGGTTTGCAGGCAAATTTGTTTTCTTAACTTCTATTTTATTCTTTATTTCCATATCACTAGTGGTTATGTCCATGTTTTTTTATTTAGAAGATCGCATATCTGAAAATAGGGAGGAATATGTTACAGACTTAGTTGATATACACCGGCATTACATTACAAATTGGTTTAAGAATCAAGAGAATGAAATACAGTTAATTGCATCAAGTGTAATAGGTAAGCATAATAGTATTATTGGGTTAGAAGATTATTCAAAAATAAAAGACCATCACTATTACAATGAGAATTTATTTTTTTTTGATTTAGAAGGGAATATTCTATCACAATCTGAAACAGCAAAAAATAGCCTATATGGCGATGTGAATGATATGGTATCATCTAATTCAAAAATACAACACTATTTTAATCGGGCAGTAGAAGGTGAAAAAATAATAACTAAGCCATACACTCTTAATCAATCTGGGAAAAAAGTTGTAGCATTACTTGCCCCCATTAAAGTTAAAGGTGAGAATACAGGTGTATCTTTAGGCATAATAGAAATAGATAGACTCGAACAACTAATTTTTGATATTGAGGGAGTTAAAGATTCTAATATTTTCTTTATTGATAGAAATGCATCATCAATAAATTTAGAAAATAAATATCAATTTGATACAAATACAGCCAATAAAATTATTTCGTTGCTTAAAAATAACAAGAATGGTTTTATAAAATTCAAAAATAGTATCAAAAAGGGTATGGTTGCTAAAATTATTTCTTTTCCAGAACTAGAATGGGCATTAGCTATTGTGTATAATAACCAAGGTTTTTACACTGTAAATACCGCTTACTTTCAATTTCTACTCATTCCTTTAATCATAATACTTGGGATATATGTTGCGGGTATTTTTCTAATTAGTAAAAAAATTATTGGTCCATTGGAAATCGGGATTCAAGAGCTTGATACTTCCATACAAAAGTTAAAGTCAGTCTTTATAGAGTACTCCCAGTTAAAAAAAAACCAAATACTAAGTGGTACAAAACAAGTTGAAAAGGTCAAGTCAACAAATTCAATATTAGCAGAGCTTTCATTAAATACAAAACAAACCGACAAAAATGTATGTAAGGTTCAAGAATCGGTAAAAAAAGTTCAACCAATTATTCATAACGGTGTGGAAACCGTAGAAAAAATGAATGTTGCAATAGAGGAAATTAAATCTAGTTCTAACGAGACCTCAATAATTATAAATACGATACATACTATTGCCAATCAAACCAATCTGTTAGCTCTTAATGCAGCTGTTGAGGCAGCACGTGCTGGTGAAGCTGGTAAGGGGTTTTCAATAGTAGCTGAGGAGGTTAGGAGCTTAGCACAAAGAAGTTCTGAGGCAGTAAAAAATACATCAGAATTAATTCAGCGGTCCCAATCAAGTTCCGTGCTGGGATCTGATGTTATAGTTGAAACATCAGATAATTTAAAGACCATCTCTGAAGATATGGTCGGCATTAATGTACTAATAAGCGACATAGCCTTCGCGGCGAAAGAGCATGCAAAAAAGATTGATAATCTACATGGCATTATGAAAAAAATGGAGCAAGCAGTACAAAAAAATGCATCTACTGTTAATCAAACAGCCACATTATTCCAAGAGCTATCAGTTAATATTTCTAAATTACTGCATATTATAATGGCATTAAAGTCCCTTACCGATGGTAAATCGGCAGGTGCTTTATTTAGCCAATCGAATCAAAGCAAATCAACATATACAGCTAAGGATTTTATTGAAGAACCAAATTCCAATTATGACGAACCAAGTGTTGACAAAATTAAGACTATAAATACTGCCTTTGGAAAGTAGAAAGGAAAAGAGGGTTTTTGGATTGATTAAAAAAATTTACGTTGTATATGTTATCAAAAAATGAAAATTGCCGATAAATTTTTTAGAATTCCCATACAATTAATAAGGGAGAGAAAGAAAAGTGAAAGAGTCTACGGTAATTAGAAAAAAAGAAATAGCTTGCACGATAAAAGGGAAGAACGTTGAAAGAAGTGCATTACTTGAATTAGTTGAGCCCCCTAATCATATAC
>JAYPYN010000028.1:0-11468 GCA_038154605.1 Balneolaceae bacterium | reverse complement strand
TCATATACTTGTTGAACGTAAACAAGCAATGTTAGAAAAAATATGGTTTGATATAGGACATGAAAATTCATTTTTGAATGTTCAAAAACCGGAAGAACGGCTAATGTCACTTTTTTCTAACAAAGAAAAGAAGTTGAAAAGAATTTATGATGAACCATCAAATAATGGAGATAACGAGATCATAAACAATGAATATAAACTGTTTGCAAAAGCGGTTCAGCTAAGTCAGTCATTTATTTTAATAATAGATAAAAGTGGTTTTATAGAGTATGCTAATCCATACTTCCAAAGTATTTCTGGCTATACCCAAGACGAGTTAGTAGGAAAGGAATTTAAATTTCTTTTATCAGAATTAGCTTCTCATGAAGAATATGAAGAAATTTTAGATGCATTAGAAATTGGAGAACATTGGAGTGGAGAACTAATTAACACCAAAAAAAATGGGGAATGGTATATTTTCGCCGCAAAAATTTCTCCAGTAAGTTTTCTTGACGAAGAAATGTGTAATTACATAGTAGTTGGTCATGATATTACTTCGTTTAGAGAAAATCAGATAAAATTAGAGCATGCACTTGAAAATAATTCAACGTTACTCTCTGAATTACATAATAGAGTAAAAAATAATTTAACCATTATTTCTAGTATAATGCAGCTTCAGGCATACACTGAGGAGAATGAAAAAGTTAAACAGAAATTAATTTCAAGTGTAGGGAAAGTGGATACATTTGCAAAAATGCATGAAATCCTATTTAGTACCTCTAGCTTCACAACATTAGATTTAGGAAGTTGTATCACTAAAATAGTACATACAGTTCAAGAGATGTTTGAAATTAAGAATAATCAAATTTCAGTTTGCTATAACATAGAGCCTGTAATTTTAGAAATCAGTCAGGCTCATTTATGTATTTTGATATTAAACGAAGTAATCACTAATAGATATGCTAAATTTAAAGAGAATTCTAATTTCGCGGCAACATTAGGTATTAAGTTAAAAGGGCATGGGAATAATGTAGAAATTGAGATTAAAGATGATCTAGGTATTAATGGGGATAAAAATACTGATGAAAATAAAACGTTGAGCCATGTATTAATTACTGCCCTTAATACTAGGTTAAAAGGCTCTTATGAATATAAGACTAGTGAAAAAGGTGGATTTTTTTCGTTGGTCTTTACGAAAGTATATAGAAAAACGGGTAACGCTCGGTTGTCATAGTTCCCCGAAATAGCCAAAAAAGGTGGGTGTAAAAACCCGCCTTTTTTTGTAGGATTGAAAGTGCCTAAATGATTGCAGTGATTACTTAAATTTAACTCTATTTGACGGGTCGATTTTAAGATCAGAGACAGTTTGGTATTTTTAGAAAAAAAATTTAACTCAGTTAAAGTTTAAAAATATAACTCTTTACCTACTCTTAAGGGCGGTTAGTCTAAGTTTTATTCAAAAAATACTCTTTACAAAATAAGCTTTTATGCGATAATAAAGATAATCAGAGAGAATTCGCAAATAACTAAGCGAGCAATAAAACTAAAGATTCATTAAGGAGATGCTTGAAATGGAAAGTAAAAGAAATGCTTGGACCATTAAACAGAGTATGTTAGCTATATGCTTCATAGGCTCTATTATGGTTATTATAGTTTCTGTATTTGGGTTAATGGGCCTAAATATTGTGCAATATGATTCACAAGAAATAGCCGAAACATATGTACCAGAATGGTTAATGGCAGGTGCTATCGAAAATGAGATCAGAGAGATTGGTTACGATAAGCTTAAGTATAAATTAAGTTTAGATGAAAAAGTATATGATGATATAGACAATAGATATCAAACAGTAGAAAATTTCATAAAAAAGTTAAGTGATTTGGCAGTTAGCCATGAGATGGATGAATTAAAGAAAAGTATTTCGAATCTACAGGCAAACACATCTACATTGAAAGATCAGCTCGATATTTTCCACAAAAATGCAATTCGGTATCACCTATTTGAAGATAGTGTTGAAAATGTAATAACTAATTTTACTCACGATATTGAGTATTTACTTGTGGATGCCAGTTCTAACGAAATGGTTTTTTTAACCAAGGTTTTAGAGAAGGAAGTTGATACAAGCCTTAAACTATGGAAATCGTTAGCTAAAGAAGATCTTGAGGGTATAAAAAATGGAAAGTTCAATTTTGAAGAGATAAAAAAAGATTTTGAGCAACATATAAATGCAATATCATCATCTGCTCTTAAGATTGATTATTCCAAATTGGTTAGCTCATTAGAAGAGATAATAACATTATTAGATATCCTTATTACTGTTGAAGGAGAAATAATTGTTAATGACCAAGAAATCGATCTTGCGTTTAAAAACGCTGTAAAATATGCTCACTCAATATCTGATAGTGCAAGTAGCAGAACTGCAAGTTTTAGCGAACATGCGGTTTCTTCGGTACAATCATTTTGGTCGCTTATTTTTAGTGTCGCTCTAGGTGCTGTTGTTTTATCGGTAATTTTTGGTTTTGTTATGGCACGACGAATTAACTCGAAACTGAGTACCGCCATTCTTAAAATTAATGCGAGTTCTAATGAGGTTAATGTAGCTGCTAATCAATTTTCAGGTACATCTCAGAGTTTAGCACAAAGTTCTGGACAACAAGCTGCAGGCATTCAAGAAGCAACATCATCTATTGAAGAGATGAGCGCACAAATTAAACAGAATAGTGAAAATACCTCTATTGCCGAAAAAACGATGGATGAATCAAAGAGGCATGTAGACAATAGTGTGAATGCAATTGAGTCATTAAAAAGTGCTATGCAAGAAATTCAGGATAAGTCAAATGAGACATCTAAAATAATTAAAACCATCGATGATATTGCATTTCAGACGAATTTATTGGCTCTTAACGCAGCAGTAGAGGCAGCAAGGGCTGGTGAGGCTGGTAAAGGTTTTGCTGTAGTAGCAGAGGAAGTTAGAAACCTAGCTCAACGAAGCGCCGATGCTGCTAAAGATACTTCAGAATTAATTAATTCTTCTCAGACAAGTACAAAACATGGAGTAGAATCTGCTCAAAAAGTTACTGATGCATTAGATCTCATTTCTGAATCAACAAATCGAGTAGATGCTATGGTAAAAGAAATATCTGCATCTTCTAAAGACCAAACAAAGGGTATTGAGCAGTTAAATTCAGTAATGATCTCTATGGACAAGTCAGTTCAAGATAATGCATCCTCTTCAGAGGAATCCGCAAGTGGTGCTGAAGAATTAGCTGCACAAGCACAAGAAATGAACCAAGTAGTTAAAGAAATAAGTACCCTCGTAGGAATTGATGATACAAAAAATAATTATGGATTTGATTCTTTACCTCATTCATCATTTAGGGGCAATGAAGGTTCAGTATTCAATAAATTAAAAAAGTTCACATTGAATAGTAGAAATGGTGGTGATACCCAACATTCAATTCCATCTAATGGTATAGGAGCGGGCACTAGATCTCATCATGATTTGGAACCTTATGAATTAGTGGATGAACATGAAGAAATAGGTAAATTTTAATTTGGAGAGACACATGAATACATCAATTTTTACTTCATTAATAGGATTAATAATCGTATGTGTTGTAAGTACAACTTCAAATGCTCAATACAAGAAAAGTGATAAAAGCTATCAAGAAAAAGATAAAAATTACGGAGAGAAGGAATCATATAGTTCTAAAGCCCCGAAATTAAAATACAAAATAGCCGGTGAGATATATTACAACAATGTTGTTAAAGATAAAGACGATGCAAATCTAAAAGGTGAATTAGATTTCTACAAATTTGCCATAAAAACATCATACAATTTTACAAAAAAAATTAGTATAACAAGTAAGGTGATTTCGGAGCATACCTTTGACCCAAATTACGATTATGGAGATGTTTATGTAAGTAATGTTTATGTAAAATATAAGCACTCTAAAAAAATTGCTGTTCAAACGGGTATGGTATCAGTGCCTATAAGTGGAGGTAAAACAGATGTGTATGGATCTGTAGAACTTTCACCTCTAGAAAAATATTTTTCTTATCCTTGGCGTGAACTTGGTATTGGTATAAGCGGTAGCTTCAGATATAATTTAAATTATAGAATAACCCTCTCTACAGGCTTAGACCCATATGAATTGGATAGTAAAACAGTAATTTATGCGGCAAGAAATAATAAATTCTCTTCTTCTTTAAAAAATCTGGCTACTGGAATGCAGGTTTATTTTGATAATAAATCAACCACTAGATTTGGGTTTTCAGCTATTTATTCCAGCCTAGAGCAATCTGCTGAAACCTCAAAAACATTTACAGGGGCTTCATATTCATTTACTGAGGTATTTGGTGTATTTAATATTGGAGACGTTCAAACTCGAATAGTTGGTTTATTAAGTTCAGTAAATGAATCTGATAAAATAAATGAAAAATTTTACAATAAAGTTGGTTCAAAACAAATAGGTGCATTATTTGAAGTAAGCTATGATTTTAGTGCGTTACTGAACAAAGAAAAGTATAAACTTTTAGTAATGCTGAGGTCAGAATATTACGATTCTCATTTTCGAACCCAAGGAATTAAAGATTATAAAAAATATGAGCACTATGATTATACATTAGGAATAGTATTTGTGCCTTTGAAGAATGTAGAATTTAAAGCTGATTATAAAATTCAAAATTTTGATAAAGATTATTCAACCAGATTATTTAATCTTGGAATTGCTTTTCAACTTTGAATAAAAAAACCCATCATTGAATGGGTTTTTTTATTCATTTTCGAATCTAATTATAAAATATTCCTAAGCGTATTTTCTAGATATTTAGTGTTTGTATTATACTAAAATTAGTTTGTACAAGAAGTCAGAGAAATCAATTTTATTTCGCTAGTTAATAAACTAACTATTAAAATAGTTTTGTGATTTTTGAAAAAAACAGGATTAATAAATAGTTTTATTTATAAGTGCACATTTTAGTTAAGCCTTATAATGGTTTTTAGTTGTATCCTTAGATCAAAAAGAGGCTACACTATTGAACATCATGATTTTGGATATCTGTAATTTTTTTTGTCGGTGGAAAACAGATGGAAAAAGATATCCTACCGTCTTGTCCATTTTCAGTTAAAAATATACTTCCACCAAATTGGCTAGCAAAAATAAGAGCCATTGTTAATCCAATTCCAAGGTTATTTGCTCTAGAAGTAACAAAAGGATGAAAAATATGGTCTTTGATTTCATCTGATATTGGGTGGCCTTCGTTTGTAATTTTTATACAATTGTTTGATAAATGTGAAACGATAACAGGACTATGATCTGGACTATAAGTAAGGGCATTTTTAACTAAAAGTAGAATTACTTTCTCTAAACTATCAGGGATTGCGACATAAGGTGTTGTGTCCATAAGTTTAATGTATTGTATTCTATTTCTATCATCTTCAGGAAGGTCAAATTGAACCCTATTTAAAATTACATTCAAATCAACCGATTCAAATTTAGAAGGGTTGTATTTCGTAGGTATATGATAAAAATATTCAAGCTCATCCATGATGTTTGCTATATGGGTAACTCCCTCATCGATCTTTTTTGTGCGGTGTTGTATACGATCATTTTCATTTTCTTGAATTAAAAGCTCTAGATAACCAGCTATACCTGTAATTGGAGATCGAAACCTATGTAACATAACTGCAATCATATGTTTCCATCTATCAAGGGTTAAAGTATCGGGTAATGCTGTATGATGAGTTAATTCAATTTTCTCATAAATTTCTCCTCCTGCCTCAAAAGAATCGGTATGAAGTAAATACCACTGATTGTTAAAAAACACCGTCGGATGCGCTTCCAACACCGAGTCATTGATAAGAAGAATATCATCAATAGTAATAGAATCTATTTGTAAAGGATCTATACCTTGCATTCCAGCAGAATTTACAGCATATAAATTTCTACGCCCGTTTTTCACAACAAATACGGGGTAAGCAATGTCTTCAATAAGTGTGGAGATTACATCCATGAAAGCATTATCTGGGTACGATGAATAGTATTCATTATATCTATTAATTGCATCTATTGGATTAATTTCTAATTGCAATGATTGTAAATAATTCATAAGGGTTCTGTATCGAAAATTAGTAATTATTAAAATTATCAGCGGATCAAAACCTTTCCTTAAGCGAATTTTAAAAAGTGGAAAAATTTGCCTTTCAATGGATAAATGTCCCTCTCTTTATACTCATAATTGTTAGAGATGCACACCTTAAGCTTGAAAAGAGATAACTGGCACAGCAATTGTGTAGAGAGATGAAAATTTAATTTGTTGTTATGAATATAATCAATACGAATCATGCACAGTTACTAGCCAAAACGATGAATGGGTACTCTTTACGACAAAAGATTACAGCCACAAATATAGCTAATGCGGATACACCAGGCTATAAAAGACATGAAGTATACTTTGAAGAGGCTATGAGTGAAGCAATGCAAACAATTGGCTTAAATGGCGCTAAAACTATAGAACCTTCTATTGTGCAAACAGACCAAAAAGTAGTTCTAGAGGATGAACTTATTGAGCAATCTGATACACAGTTAAGATTTCAACTAGTAACAAAGGCGCTTCGCCATCACTATAGTTTAATAAGAAATAGCATTACCGGTAACAATAGATAATAATGAGTTATGATCCCCGAACGACTTTCATCAACGTTTAAAACTGCAGCGCAAGGTCTAGCATTACAGAGAGAGCGTATTGCGGTTGCGTCACAAAATATTGCAAATGCTAGAACATCAGCCGCGCCAGGCTCTAGATCCATCTATCGCTTGAGAGAAGTAGTAACACAAGCCCCTAAAACACAACAATTCTTTGACATCCTTGAGGGGGCAAAATCTAGTCTTAAAATTACCGATACCCAACATATGCGTTCAGCTGATGGTTTAGTTGCACAGAAAAGAGGAGGATTAGGACCATCATTTGAAATAGTTGAACAAGAGAAATTTAGGTATGAATATGATCCAAATCATCCAGATGCTGATGACAATGGCATGGTAAAATACCCTGATATAGACATGGTAAAAGAAATGGCGATAATGGTAAGCGCCAACAGATTATATGAGGCTAATCTTAGTAGTATAGAAGCAGAAAAAGAATTATTAAAAAAATCATTAGAGATTTAATCAATGAATAGTATTAATTCGGTATTAAACCAACAAACCCAACGTATTGCACAAAATAGTGCCTTAAGAAAAGCAGCGGTAGCTCCAAAACCACCTGCATTAACCAGAAATGAGGCATCTTTAATTGAACAGCAATTTTCAGACTCAAAAATCATGAATTCATACTCATTAGATGGTAAAGTATTGGATCATTATTCCATACGTGGGTCTAAAATAGATACGCGAGTTTAAACACTACATAGTAAAATTATGGAACCAGAAATTACAGCACTAGGAACGCCACAAAACCTAGAAATACAACCTCGTTTTTACGATATAAAAGTAAATGATACTGATAATTCCTTTGCAGAAATGCTAGGTAATGCCATCCAAAATATGGACAATTCAATCAAAGATTCTGAAAGAGGTATGCAAAATTTTATTACTGGACAGTCCGATAATATTCATGAAGTGATGATTTCAATGCAAGAAGCACAGTTAAGTTTTCAAATGATGGTAGAGGTGAGAAATAAACTTGTGGATACTTATAAAGAATTAAGTAGAATGCAAATCTGACTATTTTATGAACAAATATTTACAACTATTTCAAGATTTCTTTGGACCACTAAGCCCTGCACAAAGAATAATGTTCATCGGATTATTTTTTGTGATCATTGCAATGATTGGAGGTTTATTTTATTGGTCACAGCAGGATGACAAAATGCTACTCTTTGGTGGTTTAGATTCAACCTCAGCCCAAGAAATTGTTGCTGAACTAGAAAACCGTGGTGTTAATTACAGTCTTGAAAATGGTGGAAGCACAATATTTGTACCAAGTAATAGAGTGCATGAGTTAAGGTTAGCTTTAGCCCCCATGGGTAATGGTATTTCAGATATACAAGGTTACGAGCTATTCGATACCAATGCTCTTGGTATGACTGATTTTATGCAAGAAGTAAACAAAAAACGAGCACTTGAGGGTGAGTTATCAAGGTCTATAAATAGTTTAGAGCAAGTAGAATTTTCACGCATCCACATTGTAATGCCCGAGCGTTCTCCTTTCGATGAATCTACTACGGATGCCTCAGCTTCCGTTATTTTAAATTTAAAAGCCAAAAGAAGTCTCTCGCCAGAACAAATTGATGGAATTACGGCATTAATTGCTGGAAGTGTAGAAGAATTAGAGTCTTCTAATATTACAATTCTAGATCAGGCAGGTAATAGATTAACAGATGAGATTGATTATGAATCTGAGTTTTCGATGGGGACTACACAAATGCAACTTCGCCAAAAAACAGAGGCTTACTTAACAGAAAGAGGGCAAAGTATGCTCGATAGGGTTCTAGGTGCAGGCAACAGTATTTTAAGGGTTTCAGTTGAACATGATTTTGATAGAATTACTCGAGAATCTGATATTATTGATCCAGACAGTAGAACGGTTATATCTGAAGAGAAAAGGGAGCAGGTTAATAACGACGAGCAAAGAGAGCCTGTGCCTATAGATAATTTAACTCCAATCGATCAACGCGATGCATCTGTTACTATATCAGCAAATAATAATAGTAATGTTATAGAAACACGGAATTATGAAGTAAATAGAACAAGAGAAGTTTTTGAAAAAGGTGAAGGTGAAATTCAAAGAGTTACAGCATCCGTTCTCTTGAATTTTAAACAGAAAAAGGATGTAGATGAAGATGGAGAAGAATTCATTACTTATGAGCCATACTCTGAGGAAGACATTCAACAATTCAGAGAAGCTGTTCAATTGGCTATTGGTTTAAAACCAGAACGAGGAGATTTACTAACCATCACACAATCCGAATTTTTTACTTCCCAATATGTAAATGGAAATACCTTTATGGCTTCCCAACCTATTAATACCAATGATATAATTCGATGGATAATTATTGGAATAACATTTGGGCTAATTCTATTTCTAATGAGCGGAATCCGTAAAAAACTCAGTATAGAAAACGAGTTACCAATAAACTCAAATTTTGTAGGTAATCAAGAACTAGCAGAGGGTACTTCCTATGCTACATTACCAGCAAATGCATCCGGAGTTCAATCATTAGAGCCAGCATTTGATGAAAGTGGAAACCCAATTGAACCGACAACTAATACTGAGGAGGGCGCCTCAGAAAAACAGGAAACGTACAATAAGGAAGAGATAAAAGAATTTGTGGAATTAAAACCTGCAATAGCCGCACATATTTTGCGCGCAATGTTGACCCCCGATGAGGATTAAAAAACAAGCATATTATGAGCGAAGAAGCCACAGCTAAAGAAACCCAGTCATCACCAACCGAAACCCTCTCTGGTCCACAAAAAGCAGCCATATTGATTATGTGCATAGGTACAAGATCGGCTGCAGAAATGATGAAATCCCTCAACGAGAAGGAAATAGAACAGATTACGATTGAGATAGCAAGGATGAAAAATATTCGTCCTGAAATGGTTAATGCTGTCCTTCAAGAATATTACGATTTAATGGGGGTTAAACAATATGTGATTAGTGGTGGAGTGGATTATGCACAACAACTTTTAAATGAGTTGGGAGCAGATTCAGAAAAAATGATGAAAAAACTTCGCGCACAATCTGGAAGCACCATTTTTAAAGATTTTCAAGAAACAAAAACAAATCAAATTGCTGATTTTATAAAAAATGAACATCCACAAGTAGCAGCACTTATTTTTTCTCAACTTAGGGTTGAAAAAACCGCCGAAATTCTTTCACTTTTAGATGCAGAACTCCAAGGAGAAATAACATATCGATTAGCAATGATGGATAAAATTTCTGGCCATGTAATTGATGAAATTGAAGAGGTGATTAAAGAACACCTAGGAGGAATGGATAATCTTGGAGATCGAGTTAAATCAGGTACTAACATTGTAGCACAAATTCTAAATGGAGCTGATGTAAAAGTTGAAAAGAATGTACTTGAAGCTATCGAAAATAGAGATCCGTCTGTTGCTCAAGAAATAAAAGAACAAATGTTCTTATTTGAGGATATTGAATTCTTTGATGATAAAACCATTCAAATTGTCCTTAACGAATTGGACAAACAAGATATGGTTATGGGCTTGAAGGGTGTTTCTGAAGAATTATCTTCTAAATTCTTATCAAATATGTCATCAAGGGCTGCAGATATGTTAAGAGAGGATATGGAAGCTCTCGGTCCTGTGCCACTTAAAGAAGTAAAAGATGCACAGAACCGAATCATTAAAAAAATAAAAGAACTTGAGGATGCTGGAAGAATTAGTACCCGACAATCAGGTGAAGAAGAGGTGGTAGAATAGATATGAAAACACCACGTGTTTTAGATCCATCGCAGATTAACTGGTTTAAAGGAAACAGTACCAAGTTAAATTATAAAATGCTGTTTAAAGAAGCAGAAGTACCGTTAGATATTTTACAAATGGAAGATACTGAAGCATTGGAATTGAGCCCAGAGGAAACCCTTGAACAAGCTAGAATAGAAAGAGATCATAAATGGAGGTTAAAAGTAGAAAAAACCAAAGATAGTGCTTATAAAGAAGGTTATGAAGACGGTAAAACTGCGGGGTATATGCAGGCACAATACGATTTAGAAAAGAAATTAGACACTATTTACACAATGATAGAGGGAGGAATAAAAAAATGGGAAATGAGACAAGAATTAATAAACCCAGGGATTTTAGATTTAGCTTTTGAAATGGCGGAAGCAATACTAGGATATCCCATAAAAAATAAAAAAATTAGGGTAAAACTACAGGAATCGTTACAGCCTTTATTAGAACGCATAGACAATCAATCAAAGCCCGTACTTTTGGTCGCTGAAACCGACTTTGAGTACATTAAATTACTAAAAGAAGAACATGCTCCGAAAAGTTTTCTCAAAATTCGAATAGAGACCAGTTACCGACCAGGCGAATACAGATATGAATCTAAGGACGAAGTAGTTATACAAAACATAAAAAATACCTTGTCTGAATTTCGAAAAAAATTATCTATCCCGTCTTGGGAGTAATGGAATATGGATTTAGAAAAACATATACAATCGGTTAAAAAACACTTTAAAGACACCCAAAATCTTTCTAAGCATTACGGTAAGTTATCAGCTATTGTAGGAAATATAGTTGAATGCACCGGCTTGGAAGCCAGTGTAGGTGAAATGTTTGATATACAAACAACCTTAGGAACTTCTGTTACTGCCGAAGTTGTAGGAATTAGAGATGGTAAAACTCTTCTTATGCCTTTTGATAGAGTTCTAGGTATGAAAAATGGATGTTTAGTTGCCAGTTTAGGTGAATCGTTGAATGTGGGTGTTGGAGATCATCTACTAGGTAGAGTATTAGAT
>JAYPYN010000027.1:12855-18543 GCA_038154605.1 Balneolaceae bacterium | reverse complement strand
GCTTAGATGGGAGTCGAAGTTTTATTGAAAGAATGGCCAGTTATCCAAAAAATGTTGAAGTTCGGCATGTACTTACCTATGATGCAGCAAAACCACCCGCTGATGCCGTTACTGGAACTATTTCATTAGAAGTAAATCAATCAATGATTTTACTCCCCGAAGAACCGGTAACACCTAGAAATTGGGATCAACGTGTTGGTTATTTTTCAATTGCACAATATGATTATTCATCAGACGATCACAAAGCCGCAAGAGAACGATACATAACACGCTATAATCTAGTTCCTAAAGATAAAGAGGCTTATTTAAATGGCGAATTGGTGGAACCTGAAGAACCTATTATTTACTATTTAGATCCTGCTACCCCTAAAAAATGGGTTCCATATCTAATTCAAGGAATTAACGATTGGCAAGTTGCATTCGAAGCGGCAGGTTTTAAAAATGCGATCATTGGTAAAGCTGCACCAACAACTGAAGAGGATCCTGAGTTTAGCCCAGAAGATGCGCGCTATTCTGTGATGAGATATATCACAAATCCGATTCAAAATGCTCAAGGTCCTCATGTCCATGACCCTAGATCAGGTCAAATCTTAGAAAGTGATATTTTATGGTATCATAATATTCAAAACCTGCTAAGAAATTGGTTTTTCATTCAAACAGCAGCTGCAAATCCAGATGCTCGGAATGTTAAAATGAGTGATGAAATTATGGGTGAATTACTTCGATTTGTAATGGCGCATGAAGTAGGGCATACCTTAGGTTTACCTCATAACATGGGCTCTAGTGCAGGATATACCGTAGAACAACTACGTGACCCAGCGTTTACTTCAACACATGGTACAGCTCCTTCCATTATGGATTATGCTCGGTTTAATTACATTGCACAGCCCGGTGATGGTGTAACGCACTTCTATCCAAAAATTGGGGAATATGATATATGGTCGATCAAATGGGGATATACATGGTTTCCGGATATAGAAAAAGCAGATGATGAAAATGAGATATTGAATGATTGGATAGTGGCTAATGGTGATGATCCTTTATATTGGTTTGGATATTATAATCGAGTTGATCCAAGATCACAAACAGAAGCCATTGGCGATGACGCTATGAATGCAAGTGAACTTGGGTTAGCAAATCTTCAGTACATCACTGAAAATCTAGTCGATTGGATAGAGGCCGATGGAATTAATTTTGATGATTTATCTGAGTTATATAACAATGTTGTGGGTCAGTGGAGAAGATACATGGGGCATGTAACCATGTATATTGGTGGAGTGTATCAAACCCTTAAAACGTACGATCAAGAGGGTGTTGTATATGAGACAGTAGCAGAAAAAGATCAAAGAAGAGCAATGGAATTTTTGCAAAAACATGCATTTTCAACCCCATCTTGGGCATATAACAAGGATATACTTGATCGTATAAATATGGCTTCATCTGTTGAAACCTTTAGAAGTGTTCAAGGCGGAGTGTTGAGAAATTTACTTAATCCTTCTAGAATTGGGCGATTAATCGAGGGTGAACGAAGAGAAAACGGAGATTCATACACCGTTTTTGAAATGATGGATGATACCAGAAATGGGGTGTTTAAGGAGTTAAGAGCGTATAAAAACATTAATGTTCACCGGCGCCATTTGCAAAGAGTTTTTATTGAACAAATGGATTATTTGCTAAATGAAGAGCCAAATTTTGGATCGGTTGATGTAAGTCAATCTGATATTCGACCAGCAGTTAGAAATCAGTTGAAAATTCTACAAAGAGACATAAATAACAGAATTAATGCTGGTAATATAAACCGTTCAACACGAGTTCATCTTGAGGATATAAATCACAGAATTGATGAACTTTTAACAGTTAAAAAATAACCTTTTTAAAAGATGGTGAGTAATTACGACATCTTTTCTATCAAAAAAACAAAATAAAGAACAATGCAAAAAAGACTACAATATTCGCTTACAGCGGTGCTATTACTGGTACTTACAAGTGTAATTACCGCACAGCAGATAGATATGGATTTAATGAAAGGCATAGAACCAAGAAATATTGGTCCTGCGGGAATGAGTGGACGCATAACCGCTATTGATGTAGTAGAATCAAATCCCGATATAATGTATGTTGGGTCTGCATCTGGTGGGATATGGAAATCAGTATCTGGTGGAATAACATGGGAACCTATTTTTGAAGAATATGGAACAGCGGGTATTGGAGCGATTGATATCTACCAAAAAAGTCCTGATATAATTTGGGTTGGTACTGGAGAAGGGAATCCGCGAAATAGTGCTAATGCTGGTGCAGGCGTATATCGTAGCTTAGATGGAGGAAGAACCTTCGAATTTATGGGGCTTGAAAATACTCGTAATATTCATCGTGTGATTATTCATCCTGAAAATCCAAATATCGTATATGTTGGTGTTCAAGGGAATGCATGGGCTGCATCTGAAGATCGTGGCGTTTACAAAACTACAGATGCTGGCAAAACATGGTCAAAAGTTTTGTATAAAAATGATAGAACAGGAATTGCAGATATGGTTATGGATCCAAAAAATCCAAACAAAATGTTTGCAGCTATGTGGAGATTTGAACGCTCTCCTTGGTTCTTCGAATCTGGCGGTGAGGGTTCAGGCTTGTTCTTAACCAATAATGGTGGCGAAACCTGGAAGGAGATTACTTCCGAAGATGGTTTGCCGGATGGCGCACTTGGTAAAATGGGTATTGCGATAGCACCAAATAAAACAAATGTTGTCTATGCATTGGTTGAATCAGAAAAAAATGCCATATATCGTTCAGATGATGGAGGCTATACATGGGAGCTGCGCCAAACCGTAAAAGATGATCCAGATGTTGGAAACAGACCTTTTTATTATTCGGAAATTTATGTTGATCCTTTTAATGAGAATCGAGTTTTTAGCATTTATACCTACATTTCAAAAAGTGAGGATGGTGGTCGATCATTCGAAAGTATGTATCCATACTACAACTGGGTGCACCCCGACCATCATGCATTTTGGCTTAGCCATGAAAGTCCAGGATTTATGATTGATGGAAATGACGGAGGCTTAAATATTACCTATGATGGTGGTGAGACATGGAGATTTATAGAAAATATCCCAGTAGGGCAATTTTACCATGTAGAAGTAGATATGGAAACCCCATATAACGTGTATGGCGGGATGCAAGATAACGGTTCTTGGGAAGGACCAGCCTATGTTTGGAGACAAGGTGGCATAAGAAACGCGTACTGGGACGAACTATTTTTTGGGGATGGGTTTGATGTTATGATAGATCCTAGTAATCCAAGATATTTATATGCAATGTCTCAACAGGGTAATGTCGGTCGTGTAGATAGAGAATCTGGAAGTGCGCGATTCATGAAACCAACCCATCCCGAAGGTGGTGTACTTAGATGGAACTGGAATGCGCCTATTAATTTCGATCCATACAACGAAACAGGAGTTTATTTTGGAAGTCAACATGTTCATTATTCGGCTGATCGTGGAGAAACATGGAACATAATTTCGCCAGATTTAACCACCAACGATACTACCAAACAAAAACAACACGAAAGTGGTGGGCTTACAATGGATGCAACCGGAGCCGAAAATCATACAACGCTCCTAGCTATAACACCAAGTACTCTAGAAAAAGGCTTAATTTGGACAGGCTCTGATGATGGACTTATACACCTAACCCGTGATGGAGGTGAAAATTGGGAGAATGTTTCACGATTCCCTAAAGGGGTAAATAAAAATAGTTATATCGCACAAGTTCACGCTTCAACATTTAAAGCTTCAGAAGCATTTGCAGTAATAAATGATTATCGTCGTGGAGACTGGACGCCTATCGTAGTTCATACTAAGGATTACGGTCGTAAGTGGAAAAACATCTTAAAAGGCTCTGTGGTAGAAGGGTATGCTCTTTCTTTTGTACAGGATTTAGTGGAACCAAATTTGATGTTTGTTGGAACTGAATTTGGGCTATTTGTTACTATTGATGGAGGCGAAACTTGGACAAAATGGACTAATGAATATCCAACGGTTCCTACTTATGATATGGTAATCCATCCCAGAGAACATGATTTAGTAATTGCTACCTTTGGGCGATCTTTTTGGGTAATGGATGATATACGCCCCCTAAGAGAACTCGCTGCCAATGGGGTAAATGAACTTGAGAAAGGAATCAAAGCGTTTCCATCACCAGATGCATATTTAGCAAACTGGCGACAAGCCAAAGGCTCTAGATTTGCAGCAGATGGCATATTTTCAGGAGAGAATAGAACCTCTGGAGCAATGCTTAGCTATTCCGTAAACAAAGAATTGGTTGAAGGCACTGGAGAAAATAAAAAAGAGCAGAAAGTGAAGATTGAGATATTTAACGAAGAAGGGGAAAAACTCCGAACGTTGCAAACTTCACCAAAAGAGACGGGAATTAATAGAACTTCGTGGAATTTAGATCGCAAAGGAGTACGATATCCTACTAGAACTACCCCTAGATGGGGGCGAGATTCAGAGCCTAGTGGTGGTTCTGTTTTGCCAGGAGTTTATAAAATAAAATTCACCTATGGGGAATATTCCGATTCCACCAAAGTTACAGTTCACACCGATCCAAGAATTGAAATACCGATGAGTGCGTTACAGGCAACCTCCCAGTTTAGTGATAAAATGATGAATACAGTTTCACAATTAAACGATGCAACAGAAATTCTTCGTGATGCTATAACAATGATCGAGGTCCATGAAACCTTAGTAAAAAATGATCCTCGAGAGGATAAAGAAGAACTAAAAGAATTAAATAAAACCACTAGAGAAAATATTGAAACTATAATGGATATGATTTTTGGAAAAGAGGATGATCGCCAAGGGATAACCAGTGATCCCACCATTACAGTAATAGAGCGATTATATACCCCAATGCGCTACCTAAGAGGCGATTATGATGGGCCAGGTGCAACGGAAGAAAACCTTTATCGGTTAGCAGACGATGCAGTACAGGGCATTATTAAAGAGGTGAATAGTTTTATTGAAACGGAATGGGATACCTACCAAAAAATAATGGAAGAAGCCTCACTAACTCCATTCAAAGAAATGAATACTATAGATAATTAGACAAAAAAATGAATTATGAACCTCGGTTTGGGAATGCAAATCGAGGTTTTTATATATTTTGAATAGAATCATAGCTTTTAGCGAAAATCATAAATTAATAGAGTAAGATGGAAGCTTTTATTGAATTTTTTGAACACATCCCATCAAGCTTTAGAGCAAGTATTTTAATTGGTGGAATTTTCTTTTTTTGGATTATTGAGGGTGTATTTCCACTATTCGATTTTGGTTATCGAAAGATACGCCATGCAGGTATAAATGCAGTATTAACGCTTTGTTTTATTGTAATAGGATTATTGTTTGCTAGTGTTTTAGTACATGCTTCTTCTTGGGTAACAGAACATAGTTTCGGTGTGCTACATTGGATTTCCATGCCTATATGGTTACAAATTGTGATTGGGGTAATGCTTCTTGATTTTTTTGGCGCATACCTAGTTCATTGGGTGGAGCATAAAGTTAAATTTATGTGGAAATTTCATTTAGTACACCATACTGATACTACGGTAGACGTAACAACAGGCCTTCGTCATCACCCGGGAGAAGCTGTATTTCGAATGGTTTTTACAATATTTGGTGTCATTGTTGT
>JAYPYN010000027.1:0-12845 GCA_038154605.1 Balneolaceae bacterium | reverse complement strand
CCCCAGATATGCATAAAGTTCATCATCACTATACCCAACCTTTAACCGATACAAATTACGGGAACGTGTTTGCAATTTGGGATCGGGTCTTTGGAACCTTTGCAGCGGTGGACAATACTACGGAGTTGAAATATGGAATAGATACTCATATGGATCCTAAAGAACATGATGATGTTGTAAATCTCCTAAAAATTCCGTTCCAAAAGTATCGCCCACCATCAGGTTCTAAGTTTGGGGATGAAGAGACACTTTAATAGTGGCGTAGAATTGTACTTAAAATTCAGAACTTAGCATCTCACATATTTTTTCTAATGTATCAATATGATCTTGTGTTATAGAATGTATTGTATTAGAATCTATGTCTAGCTGTGCAACAAAAACACCATCAACTATAATTGGAACAACAATTTCTGATTTTACATCAACGCTACAAGCAAGATAGTTTTCCTCTGCCATTACATCTTGTGAGACATATGTTTGTTTTGATAATGCAACCTGTCCACAAATTCCTTTACCAAATGGAATGCGCATATGATCTGAAGGCGCACCAACATATGGACCAAGAACTAATTCATTGTTTGCATCTTGTGCTACAAAATAAAATCCCACCCAATCAAAGGTGGGTACTTCATCTGCCAACAAGTGGCATAGTTGCAAGAGTTTTTCATCTCTAGGAATGGAACGTTTTAGTATAGTTTCAGTTTGTTTAACTAGCTTATTCATAAACATAGTTTATTGTATTGACGACACTCACAAAAATAAAAAAAAGTAGACTAGAATTATTAAACATAAGGGTTTAGCATGTTTATGTGTTGGTTATCGCACTGACACCATTTTTATTAAATATGTGAATATTTATAAAGGTATACTTTTTTTACAAGGTTAATTTAAAAAATATTTAAACTATGTATTTTTAAACTATGGATTCATTTATAAGTGATATAGTAGCATTTTCTACCGATTTTATGGGGACTGGAGCTTTATTAATTGCTAGTTTTACGTCTTTATTTTCTGTTGTAAACCCAATAGCAGCAATGCCAGTATTCTTATCCTTAATGGGTGAGCATTCTTCTAAAGATCAAATAAAAACAGCTCGAAAGTCTGCGATATTTATGTTTCTTATTCTAACACTATTCCTATTTGTTGGAACATTTATTCTGTCTTTTTTTGGGATTAGTATACCAGGCATAAGAATAGCTGGAGGTTTAGTAATTATGCGTGCTGGATTTTCAATGATTAACCCTGAAATAGGTGGGCGAAAATTAACTCAAAAAGATCAAGAGGCAGCAATGCAGAAAGAAGATGTATCTTTTAGTCCAATTGCTATGCCATTGTTGGCTGGCCCAGGAAGCATCGCCGTGATTATAGGGTTTGGTTCCCAAGCTTCAGGTATCACGGATTATTTAGTTCATACCATAGCAGTATTTTTGTGTGCTTTTATAGCTTGGTTAATTCTTCGTGTTGCTCCATGGCTAAATTCTGTTATTGGTAGAAGTGGTATGACGGTTGTAACTAGAATGATGGGATTTATCGCTCTTTCAATTGGGGTACAATTTGTATTAGCTCTTTTTTTGGTTTAAATTAGATAATTTTAAGAAATCATTATTTCTATTTCATATAATTGTTACTCACTTACAGCAACTTTTAGTAGCTTAAGTTTCATATAAATTTTAAATAAAATCTAGATATTCTGGAAACTTTAGATCAAATACTCGCAGCGTTTTCATCTTTTATGTGGGGAACTCCCTTGGTAGTTCTTCTTGTAGGTGGTGGACTTTTCTTTTTATTTTATTCACGACTGACTCCATATAGATATTTTTTTCATGCTATTGATATTTTAAAAGGTAAGTTTGATGATCCAAACGATCCTGGTGATATCAATCATTTTCAAGCACTTTCTAGTGCACTAGCAGCTACCATTGGAATGGGTAATATTAGTGGTGTTGCGGTTGCTATTGCAGTAGGCGGACCTGGCGCTGTTTTTTGGATGTGGATAAGCGCCATTGTTGGAATGGCTACTAAATTTTTTACTTGTACACTTTCCATTATGTATCGTGGTAAAGATACTAATGGAGATATTCAAGGCGGAACTATGTACATGATTGTTGAAGGTCTTGGAAAAAAATGGAAACCGTTAGCCATCCTTTTTGCTGTAGCAGGTTTATTTGGACCTCTTCCAATTTTTCAGGCAAATCAGGTTACACAGATAGTTCGAGATGTAATTTTAATCCCCAACGGTTTAACAGTGGTTGGCGATTCTTTTGGAACAGATTTAATTTCTGGGATAATAATTTTAGCCATTGTTTCAGTAGTTATTTTCGGAGGAATAAAAAGAATAGGAAAAGTAGCTGCCAAAATGGTTCCCGCAATGGTGGTTTTGTATGTCAGCTCTATCCTATACATTTTAGCGGTTCATTTTGGTGATTTAGGTCATTATTTGGCATTAATTGTAACCGATGCTTTTAAAGGAGAATATTTTAATCCCGAAGCTGCTGGCGGAGGAGCTATTGGAGCTTTAATTGTACATGGAACAAAAAGAGCAGCGTTTAGTAACGAAGCGGGGATTGGTACTGCAACCCTAGCACATGGTGCCGCAAAAACCAAAGAACCCGTACGAGAAGGATTAGTTGCAATGATGGGGCCATTTATAGATACTATTCTTGTTTGCACCATGACTGCACTCGCCATTCTTGTAACTGGTGTATGGGAATCTGGAGAGTATAATGGCATAACATTAACCGCGAACGCATTTCAAGAAGCAATTGGTCCTACAGGGGTTTATATTCTTCTCTTTTCCGTTCTTATATTTGCGTTCAGTTCTCTATTTACCTATTCCTATTATTCCACCAAATGTCTTGGATTTCTGATTGGCGCAGATAAACAAAAATACTTTAATTATTTCTATGCATTCGCCATCATTTTTGGATCTGTGGCCACCATAAATGCCGTATTAAACTTTACAGATGGAATGTTTGCGCTCATGGCAATTCCAACCATGACCGTAGCCATTGTACTGTCGCCAAAAGTACGAGAAGCAACGAACGATTACATTTCCAGAATGAAAGAACAGGGAGTGATTTAATTAATGTGATATGTGCACTTGATCACACTAGTTGTTCAAAAATTGATCAAATAATGAATTGAAAACTTGCCAATTTATAAAATAACCATGCTGCGATTCTTAATTAAATTGTTGAAGTGGGCAGCGATTTTAATCTTTAGTTTCTACTTCCTTGCTATTACTATTTTTGGTTTTAAGGAATCCAATTCTAACGGTTCTTGGGATTTTTACTGGTCAGGTATTGAGGGCTTATGGGATGCTGATGAAGAGTTTGGTTTTTGGTTAGATAAAAAAATGATCGCTGACTATGATGGACTGGATGGACCTTATCTAATACATGATACATTGTATCATGTAGATATGGACAACGAGTTACATAAAAGTGAATTTAACCTAAATGATACCCTTTCTGTTAAAGTAAACAATGAAACCAATGACAGTTTTAGCATAACAATCCATCGGGATTACATCATAGAAACAGAAACGTACCCATTAGCAAATACACTTATTGCGATATCGGACATTGAAGGGAATTTTAACGCCTTCTCAAGTTTTCTAATAGCAAATAAGGTTATTGATAACCATTATAATTGGATATTCGGTAATGGAAGTTTAGTGTTAAATGGGGATTTTATAGATAGAGGAAATGATGTTACTCAGGTACTTTGGCTAATCTATAAATTGGACGAACAATCAAAAAAATATGGAGGAAAAGTTCACTTTATTTTAGGAAATCATGAGATCATGAATTTTCAAGGGAATTGGGGTTATAACAAAAAGAAATACATCAGAATAGCTGAAGAAATAAGTAAGCTTGAGGATTGGGATGAAGCTTTACGATTTTTATTTTCTGATAACTCTGAATTAGGTAATTGGCTACGAACTAAACATGTGATTGAAAAAATTGGGGATTACATCTTTGTACATGCAGGATTACATCCTGAAATACTTGATTTTAGTTTAAAACTCGATGAAATAAATAGTATCTCCAGAAAACATTGGGATAACAATTTGTACAATTACCCTACGGATGATCGTACAGCAAATTTCTTGATTGGAAGAAAAGGACCTTTTTGGTACCGAGGTTTAGTTGAGGATTATAAAGAGTACTATTCAAAGATTTCGGAGGATGAATTAGATGACGTATTAAACTATTACGACTCAAAAAAGATGGTGATTGGGCATACGGTAGTCAATGACATTTCAACAGATTTTAATGGAAAGGTTATCCGAATAGACTTAAAACACGGAAAGACGAAGAATAGTGGTAAAACGAAAGGATTATTGATTGAAAATGGCATCGAATACAAAATTGATGATTTAGGCAACAAAGAAAAACTATAAATAAAACGTTCTTTATCTAAAAAACGAAGATTTAAGGCAACTAAAATAGTTCTCTATTTACCTATTCCTATTACTCAACCAAATGTCTTGGATTTCTCATTGGCGCGGATAAACAAAAATACTTTAATTATTTCTATGCATTCGCCATCATTTTTGGATCTGTAGCCACCATAGACGCTGTATTAAATTTTACGGATGGAATGTTTGCTCTGATGGCAATCCCCACTATGATTACTGCAGTACTTTTATCTCCAAAAGTAATGTCTGCAACAAGAGATTACGTGAACAGAATGAAAAAACAAGGGATTTTTTAAATCATTAGAAAATGCTTCGACCTTTTTTTATACGTGTAATAGATTCATACCAAGGTTATTTTTTATGGTTTCCTGTACTGCTAGGTCTTTCTTTTTTAATTCCCTTTCTAACATGGATAGGAATTGACCATGTGGATTATCCAGTGATTATTTTAACAAGTATAATCATAGTTGCTTTCTTAGCATTATTTATTGCAATACTCACATTCAACAATATAATTCCAAAAATTGATACTATTTGTTGCTACAATTTCAAGGTTACAACACTGATTAAGAAAAACTTATCAGATAAAAGATTTGCATTATTTGGATTTTTCTTCTCGGGATTGAATTCATTAATCGGTTATGTGCTTGGAATTCCAGAAGTTAATGAATACTCACAATGGGTTTATTTATGGGGATATATGTTGGCTGGTTTTATTTGTGGTCTTGCAATTTGTGGTGTTCATGGGTTAATAATAATTTTAATTAAAGTACTAAATCAAAAGTTTCAGCTTGATTATACTCATCCAGATAAAAGGGGTGGAACTGGATTTTTAGGCAATTCAATAATGATATTCTCAGGCGTCACAATTTCAGTAGGTGTTTTGATTGCAAGCTATATACTTACAGAAGAATGGAATGCAAACAAAATGATTGTAGGAGAATTTAATTTAAATGATATCATATTATGGTTCTGGGTATTTTGGCCATTTTTTGTTGGTAGCATGCTGCTCCTCGTTCCATCTCTTAAGATCAATGCATTACTTATTGCATACAAAACTGAAAATAATAGAGCTCTTTCTCATGAATTATTAATATTGCGAGAAGATATTTTGAGCTCAAAAGAGGCTGAAAATTTAGAAATAAAAAAATCTATGTATTCTTTTAAAGAAGAATTAAGAGCTACATTAAATTCTATGAATACATGGCCGTTTTCGTTACACTCTTATTTTAGCTTTAGTTCAGTTTTCTTTGCTAATATACTTGTTACGTATAATTCCGCCACTAAACTTATAGATGGTCTCTTTACCAATGGATAGATTACATAAATAACAAAAAACCCGATACTCAATAGAATATCGGGTTTGTACCGCGGGCCGGGCTCGAACCGGCACGGCCATTGTAATAGCCATTGGATTTTAAGTCCAACGTGTCTACCAATTCCACCACCGCGGCTAAAAATTAGTATCCTGTAACTGATTCAACACTACCAACAAAAGTGAGGGTACAATATGATAATCAGTAACTTTTTTTGAGCCACAAATATACGGTGAACTTTACCTCTTCTCCAATATTCTTTTTTTAATTTAAGTGAAAAAATTGTTAATAATTAAATACAATAATTGCATTTGTACATATTTAGAATAATTTTTGAGTAACATTAAAATAGATTAGAATAATTATGCTAAAAGGTACTGTCCTAGCTCTCTCAATTGCATGTTGTGTTTGTACGTTAAATAGTTATGCTCAAGATGCTTCTTCAATTTCAACAACTAATTATGATGCACTTAAGTTAAGAAATATTAGTACAGGATTTGCATCTGGCAGAATTGCAGATATTGCTATTCACCCTCAAGATGATAACATATGGTATGTTGCAGTAGGTTCGGGAGGTGTGTTTAAAACTGAAAACGCAGGGGTAACGTGGACCGCTATTTTTGATAACCAATCCGTCTATTCAATCGGAAGTGTGACCATTGACCCATTAAATCCACACATCATTTGGGTTGGTACAGGCGAAAATGTGGGTGGTCGACATGTAGGTTTCGGAGATGGTGTTTATAAAAGCCTGGATGGAGGAAAAACTTGGAAGAATATGGGACTAACTAAAACAGAGCATATTTCAAAAGTTATTGTACACCCAAACAACTCAAACATAGTGTGGGTTGCGGCTCAAGGTCCTTTATGGAATAGCGGAGGCGAACGTGGGTTATATAAATCTATCGATGGCGGTGCTAATTGGAAAAAAGTGTTAGGAGATGCCCAATGGATTGGGGTTACGGATATTGAATTAGATCCTAGAGATCCAAATGTAATGTATGCTGCTACTTGGCAACGTCACAGAACAGTTGCTGCTTATTTAGGGGGAGGTCCTGGATCAGGAATCCATAAATCTACCGATGGTGGAGAAACTTGGAAGAAGCTAAAAAATGGCATTCCAAGGTCAAATTTAGGAAAGATTGGATTAGCAGTATCTCCACAGAATCCAGATATTATATATGCGGCTATAGAATTAGATAGGCGTACAGGTGGCATCTTTATGTCAGACGATATGGGAGAAAGTTGGAAAAAAATGTCGGATGCTGTTGCTGGTGGAACAGGCCCTCATTACTATCAAGAATTATACGCCTCTCCGCATCATTTTGGAACTATTTATTTAATGAATGTTCGCACAATTGTCTCTTATGATCATGGCAAAACGTATAGTAATCTCTCAGAAAAGGAAAAACATTCAGATAATCATGCACTAGCATTCAGAGCAGATGATCCGGACTATCTGTTAATGGGTTCTGATGGAGGGGTGTATGAAACTTTTGATCATGCAAGAAATTGGAGGTACATCGAAAATTTACCTCTTACCCAATATTATAAGGTGGCTGTTGATAATGAAAAGCCATTTTATAATGTTTATGGTGGAACTCAAGATAACGGAACGCACGAGGGGCCTTCTAGAACGGAGCTAGTTCATGGAATTCGAAATGCAGATTGGAAGCATATTCTCTTTGCAGATGGTCATGATGTAGCCACAGAACCTGGGAATCCAAATATAGTATACGGCGAAACACAACAAGGAGGTTTGCACAGAATTGATAGGGTAAGTGGAGAAAGAACTTTTATACAACCACAACCTTTAGAAGGTGAACATTTCGAACGTTACAATTGGGATGCACCAATAGAAATTAGCCCACATAGCCCAACACGACTTTACTTTGCATCACAAAGAGTTTGGCGATCAGATGACCGTGGTAATAGTTGGTCTCCAATTTCTGGAGATTTAACTAAAAATGAAGAACGAATTACACTACCAATTATGGGGCGTCAAGAAAGTTGGGATAACGCTTGGGACTTCTTTGCAATGTCTAACTATAACACCATTACTTCTATTGGCGAATCTCCGTTGATTGAGGGATTAATTTATATTGGTACAGATGATGGGATCATACAAATAACTGAAAATGGTGGAGAGAACTGGACAAGAGTGGATATTGGTGATATTCGAGGCATTCCCTCAACCGCATTTGTGAACGACATTTTTGCTGATCAACATGATCCTAATACGGTATATGCTGCGTTAGACAATCATAAATATGGAGACTTTAATCCATATTTGATAAAAAGTACCAATCGAGGAAAAAAATGGACTTCTATAGCAGGTAATCTTCCTGCCAAACACCTTGTTTGGAGAATTGTTCAAGACCATATCAATTCAGATTTATTATTCACTGCCACAGAATTTGGTATTTTCTTTTCTGTTGATGGAGGCAAAGAATGGATAAAGTTAAAAGGTGGAGCACCAACTATATCATTTCGAGATATTACTATTCAAAAAGAACATGATGATTTAGTGGGAGCTTCTTTTGGGCGTGGTTTTTTTATTTTAGATGATATTTCACCGCTTCGAAAAATTAATAAAGAAACATTAACAAAAAAAGCGGTGCTCTTATCTGCTAGAGATGCATTTTGGTATTTAGAACGAAACGTAGAGATTGATCCTGGAGCATCGTATTACACCGCAAAGAATCCAGATTTTGGAGCAATGTTTACTTACTATTTAAAAGATGCTTTAGTATCAAAAAAAGCTACTAGAATAAAAGCGGAGAAAAAAATCGGACTTGATAAAGATATTCCCTTCCCAGGATATGAGGCTCTAGACGAAGAAATAATGGAAATACTCCCTTCAATTCAAATTACAATTAAAGACGCAGAAGGTATAGTGGTACAAAAAATCAAAGGAACCACAAAAAAAGGAATTAATCGTATTAATTGGAATCTGAAAATTTCATCAAAAAATGTGATACAATTAGGGAAAAAAACAGATAGCGGAGGGAATTGGTTGGGTGGTGGCTTTATGGCTATGCCTGGTACATATACCGCTACACTTTCAAAAGTGGTAGATGGCGAAGTTACCGAACTTAGTGAACCGATGAGTTTTGATGTGATTCCACTTTATGAACAAACAATAGAAGGTGCCGATTACAATGAAATGGCTAGTTTCCAGAAAGAGGTTATTGCTCTTCAACAAGATATAACAGTCTTTGAAACTGCTCTTGAAACGAATTTAGAAATGATTAAAGCTATGAAAACTGCATTATCACGCTCAGATAAAGAAGACAAAGAATTTGAGAAAAACTTATATGAAATATACATCCAGTTATTCACTCTAAAACAAAAATTAGAAGGGAGTGAGGCGCGTAATCAGGTTGGTGAAAAGAACCCTCCAAATCCAAATGAAAGAATGTTTGTTGGTATGCGTGCAATGTTAACTAGTTTATACGGACCAACCGAAATGCATAAACAGATGATTGAAATCGGTAAAAGTGAGTTTGCATCAATAAAAAAACAATTAGCGGAACTATCAGATAAATTATTAGGCTATGAAAATAAGTTAAAAGCTCTTGGAGCTCCACAAATTATAGATTAAGTTTATTATGGATAGCTTAGGAAATTCGTAATTAGCTTTTCTTTAGTTTTAAAAAATTAAATCTAAAGTGATTTCTTAAAAATTTTAAGGTTAATATCGCTCAGCGTAAATGCATTCTATGAAAAATATATCTACCATAGAGAAATATAATCTTGAAGAGTATAAACTGGAGAAAGCTCAAAGTGAAGACTTAAAACAGTTACTTGCTATTTGTAATGAGCACATAGAACAAATTGATGAATGTGCAATTTCAAAAGCATTTAAATTATGTTATTTATCTCATGATGGACTAAAAAGAGCTTCTGGTGAACCTTATTATTATCACCCTGTTGAAGTGGCAAAAATTGTAGCTCAAGAGATTAATATTGATGATATATCTGTCATTAGTGCGCTGCTTCATGATACGGTTGAAGATACTGATGTGACTTTGGATGATATCCGCTATTGGTTTGGTAATGAAGTAGCAGTAATTATAGATGGAGTTACAAAAATAGCAGGAGTGTTTAAAAGTAGAGACAGTAAACAAGCCGAAGCATTTATGAAACTTCTACTTTCAATGGCAGAAGATATAAGGGTAATACTTATAAAATTCGCTGATAGGCTACATAATATGCGAACTATACAGCATTTAAAGAGGCAGAAACAAATACAAATTGCATCCGAAACGATGAGTTTATATGCCCCTTTAGCACATAGATTCGGCTTATTTAATATAAAAAATGAATTAGAAGATTTATCCTTTAAAGCTATTGATCCAGCTTCTTTCAAGTTTATCGCAAGAAAATTAAGGGAAAAGAAAGAAGCCAGAGAGATTTTTATTGATGAGTTTATGATGCCTATTGGAAGGCAATTAATAAAACAAAAATTCAATTTCGAAATTAAAGGTAGGCCCAAACACATCTATTCTATCTACAGGAAGATGCAAAGACAGCAAAAGCCATTTGAAGAAATTTATGATTTATTTGCGATCCGCATCATCTTAGAAGATGAACACACCAAAGAAGACTGTTGGAGAGTATATTCAATAATAACAGATTGGTATACACCTATCCCAGAGCGTTTTAGAGATTTTATATCCGTTCCAAAAGCAAATGGCTATAAATCTTTGCATACAACAGTTATTACCAATAGAGGGAAAAAAGTAGAAGTTCAAATTCGTACCAGAAGAATGGACAATATTGCTGAAAAGGGGCTAGCAGCACATTGGAAATATAAAGAAGGGGCACAAGCAGGCTCCGAACCTTTAGATAAAATGGTAAATTGGGTACGTGATGTGCTCGATAATCCTAGGCCAGATTCAACTATGGATTTTGTTAAAGATTTTCAATTAAATCTTTATCAAGACGAGATTTATGTGTTTACACCTGGTGGTGAACTAAAAACTCTTCCTAAGAATGCTACTCCCATAGATTTTGCCTTTGAAATACACAGCGAGATAGGTGAACGAGCCATGGCAGCTAAGGTAAATGGTAGAATGTCACCCCTTAGGCAGAAGTTAAAAAATGGTGATCAAGTTGAGATTATTACTGGAAATAGAGTAAACCTAAACCCTGATTGGATTGATGATGTGGTTACACATAAAGCAAAATCTAGAATCAGGCAATTTATAAAACAGAAACAGCGGCTAGTATCTGATAAGGGTAGGGAAATATGGTATAAAAGACTAGAAAAAGGAAAAATTGAAATTTCAGATCAAGAGCTAACTAAAATCTCAAAGAAATTTAAATTTGATACCACTCAAAGTATGTTTTTCGCATTGGGTACTGATTCTTTGGATGTAAATACAGTTTATCTAGAGGCCAAAAAATTCAAAAGTACTGGAAGAATTGAAGAGGAAGGTGGAGAAAATTCTTCTAGAACAGAAAAAGAAATTCAAGAACAATATATCCATTCAGCACGAAATCTGGCCGCCGGGAATGCTCTAATTTTAGATGAAGATATTAGCAATATTAAATACTCATACGCCAATTGCTGCAATCCAATACCAGGTGATAATGTAATCGGATTTATAAGTCGCAATGGTGATGTAAAAATTCATCGTACTATGTGTAATAATGCCCAACATTTAATAAAAACAGAAAGCAATAGAATAGTTGATGTGCGATGGGCTAAAAATATTGATAACAAATTTTTAGGTGGCGTTAAAGTTGTGGGAGAAGATCGTGTAGGGATAGTTAATGATCTTACTGATATTCTCTCAAAATCTCTTTCTACCAATATGAAAACCATAAATGTATCAAGTGAAGAAGGGATGTTTGAAGGAATAATTACTCTACATGTAAATGACCTAAATCATTTAGATAAAATTATGAATAAGTTAAGAAGAGTTGAAGGGGTAAAATCTGTAATAAGGTATGAATAATAAATATATATCTATTTTGCAATAGACTTATGCGTTAATTATATTTAAGTAATTATTCGTACATATTTAGCTTAGAAAAAAATAAAACAAGAATAATTGAAGGACAACGTGTAGAAATACACCTAACATATAATTAAATAAACATGATGACATACACTAAACGTGACATAGTTCGTCGCGTAGCCGAAGCAAAAGGCCAACCTATGATAAAAGTAGAACCATGGGTGGATTCAGTAATTGTTGCAGTCAGAGAAATCATGATGTCTGCCAATACTGAATGTAGAATAGAAATAAGGGATTTTGGCGTCTTTGAAGTTAAAAAGACAAAAGCAAAGCCTAAGGCAAGAAATCCAAAAACTAATGAAGTGATTTACGTGCCAGCACATCGTAAAACACACTTCAAGCCTAGTAAATTATTAAAATCATTCTTACGTCAACCTCTGGAAGATTAAGAACATATTTTGAAACCCTATTCACGTCTGATCGGTATTGATGTTGGTTCAAAACGCATTGGTATCGCTCAGACTGATTTATTAAAAAACTTTGCCATTCCTGTTGGAACCTTCCCGCCTAATGAAGTTTTTAATGAGTTAAATAAAATAGCCGATCAAACGGTTATAAATAAATTCATAGTTGGCTGGCCCCTGAATACATCTGGATCATTGGGAATTGCAACAGATAGAGTTAGCTCATTTATTGGAGAACTAAAAAAAAAATTTCCTGCCATAGAAGTAGTAAAGGTTGATGAAAGATATACTTCAAAGCAAGCCATAGAAGTAATGATTAAAGCGGGTATCCCCAAGAAAAAAAGAAAAGAAAAAGAGCGTGTGGATCAAATTGCGGCAGCCCTTATCTTAGAGCGATATTTAGAACAGAATTTTTGAAAAATAATTTGTTAAGATGGCGATACTTCCGATAGTAACGTATAACGATCCCGTACTTAGAAAAGAAACAACTCCAATCACAGAATTGACGGATGAAATAACAAACTTTATTCAGGATTTGTTTGATACCATGTACAATTCAAATGGAGTTGGCTTAGCAGCTCCACAGGTTGGGTCATCGTTGAGTATTTTTGTGATAGATGCAGATGCCATGTTAGAAGAAAAAGAGCCTGCTTTTGGTCCACTAGTATTTATC
>JAYPYN010000026.1:18332-18706 GCA_038154605.1 Balneolaceae bacterium | reverse complement strand
TCACAAATCATAACATGTTACATAAGTTATATATTTATAATAACTTAGTTACAACTATTTAGCATGTATTTCATTGGTAAGCATTTGGTTACAAGAATAAAATTTTTCATTATTAAGCGTCATATTTTTATCTCTTTGTAGGGCATCACACTACGGAAAAACCTGTTTGTTTCCTCATACAAAAGCTAAAATTTTGTCTTGAATACACATATATTATACATATATTGTTGCAGGAGAAATTATGAGCAACTGGACATCTCATCAGGTTCCGCCAGAACGCGATGATAACGATTTACTTAGCCTTTCAAGGAAGATAGAAACTGGGTTTCCATCCCCTGCAAGCGATCATTTAGAGAAGGCATTAAGCCTAGAAG
>JAYPYN010000026.1:5862-18322 GCA_038154605.1 Balneolaceae bacterium | reverse complement strand
AACCAACTTCTACCTTTTATGTACGTGTTGAAGGGCATGCGATGAATGCATCAGGCATCTATGAAGGCGATATTCTAGTTGTTGATCGATCATTGAGTCCAAAAAATGACTCTATTCTTGTTGTAACCTACGAAGACGAAGTAATTATTCGGCGGCTGGTTACACATGGCAATAGTAGCTTCTTGGTAACTGGCGATTCCACCTTACCCCCTATCCGGATTGATGCCTTTACCGAATGGATGATTTGGGGCGTAGTTACGCATTTGATTCATCGATTTTCGTAAACAAGGAATGATTTTTAATTGAGGCTATGAATAGTAACACCCCATCCACCCTCGCCTATGCTATGGTTGACTGCAATAATTTTTATGCTTCTTGCGAACGCGTTTTTGATCCATCCCTACTAGGAAAACCCATCGTTATCTTATCAAATAATGATGGGTGTGTGATCGCAAGATCGGAAGAAGCCAAAGCCATTGGTATTGAAATGGGAGCTCCTGAGTTTAAATATCGAGCGCTATTTAAAAAGAATGGGGTGATTGTTCGATCTTCGAATTATGCACTTTATGGAGATATGAGCCATCGCGTGATGGAAACATTACGCAAACTAACACATGACATAGAAGTGTATAGTATCGATGAAGCATTTGTAGAAGTATCTACAACTATGTTTCCCAGTTTAACTGACTATGGAAAAATAATCCGAGAAACGGTTCAAAAATGGACTGGAATACCTGTTTCCGTTGGAATTGCTTCTACCAAAACATTAGCGAAAGTGGCGAACCATATCGCAAAAAAAAATCCCGAATATAAAGGGGTATTTGATTTTAGTGCATCATCAAATAAAGATGAATTATTAGAAACATTCCCCGTTCGTAAAATTTGGGGTATTGGAAATGGACTTACAATTCGTCTGCACCGCTATGGCATTCAAAATGCTCTTCAACTAAAGCATACCATTACCAATAAAAAGTGGGTGCGCAAACAAATGGCAATTACAGGACTTCGAACTGTTCTAGAACTGAATGAATGCCCGTGTTCTGGCTTAGGTGTTGGAAGAGATTCACGAAAAGGGATTTTATCTTCAAGGATGTTTGGTAAACCTTTGTATGACTTAGAAGAAATATCAGAGGCTCTTTCCACATTTACTACCCGTGCAGCAGAGAAATTGCGCGCGCAACATTCGATAACTTCTTGTATACAGATACAACTAATTGGCGATAAATACGAGGATATTAAGGGGAAATATAAATTTGGGGCTTATTTCTCCATTCCAGTTCCCACAGCACATACCCCTACCTTAATAACTATTGCAAAGAAATTAGCAGAACAGGTATTTGAGCCAGGCAGAAAATACAAAAAAGCGGCAGTGATGCTGACCGGAATTGTACCGCAATCTGAGGTACAAATGAATCTATTTGATCCAGAAATGTACACTCAAAAACAGTTTAGGCTGATGGAAAGCATGGATAAAATCAATTCTAAATATGGTAGAAATCATATGGCTTTTGCGGCTACAGGTTTACATAAAAAAGGAACCAATAAAAATAAATGGCTGATGAACCAAAACTATCTAAGTAAAAAATACACTACCAAATGGGATGAGTTGATGGTAGTTTCTGCGAAATGAGTATCTTTAACATAAAAAATGTCTTTACTCCTTATCGCTAAAAATCGGGACATGAATCTTTGGAAGGAAGCACTCCTTGATGTAGACCCACATTTAGATGTAGAAATTTGGCCTAAGGTTGAAAATAAAGAGCGAGTAACCTTTGCGGTGAGTTGGAATCATCCTGAGAAAGTACTCCCGAATTATACAAATCTAGCGGTTATAAGTAGTCTAGGTGCCGGGGTTGATCATATTATTAAAGATTCTACTTTAATTGATTCTATTAAGATTTGCCGAGTAATGATTCCATCTTTGAAAGAACAAATGGCAGAGTATGTGCTAAACGCCATTCACAATTACCGCTTTAATACGGCAACATATGTAGATCAAAAGCGAGAGGGATTTTGGAGCGCACATAATGCAATTTCAAAGTCGGATTGTGCTATTGGGGTGATGGGATTAGGGGAAATGGGAGAGGCGGTGTGTGAACTTCTTATTTCAACCGGTTATGAGGTTCACGGTTGGTCGAAATCAAAAAAAGAGATACAAGGAGTACATACTTTTTCCCTTGAGGAGTTGGATATTTTTCTATCGAAAACTAACATCTTGGTTTGTTTGCTTCCTTTAACCAAAGAAACGGAAGGAATCCTTGATTTAGAACTTTTAAAAAAATTGAAGAAACCTGCTTATTTAGTCAATGCAGCAAGAGGTTCTCATCTGATTGAAGAAGATTTGATTTATGCCTTAGATGCTGGAGTGGTAGAAGGAGCAACGCTTGATGTATTTGAAAAAGAACCTTTGCCAGCGAATCATTTGTTTTGGAATCGACCGAAAATTATGATTACACCTCATAGTGCTTCCATCACTGATCCAACGGAAGCGGCTAAAGTGATTGTTGAAAATTATAAGAGATCGCTTTCTGGGATGGAGTTATTATTTGAGGTGGATCGGGAAAAGGGGTATTAATCTGATAATACCCATTGCTCTATTATGCATACCGATTTGGTACTAAAGCGTTCACAATCTGCCCTATAAAACCAACATACACTTTATCAAAGTGCATAGGAATACTTTATATTAAAAGAAAAATAACTACATTTATAAACGGATAATTCTTTAAGGTGGATAAATAAATACTTATGCAAAACCTTGTATCACATTAAACTTCTAAAAAAATATGAATCCATTATTACGAACATTTGGTGCTATGCTCCTACTGCTAGTAGGTAGTCCACTCGCACTTAAGGCACAGAACTTTAACCTCCATTCCAACGGAGTAACCGTAGAATGTACGGCGGCAGCTGTGGGCGATACGGGAACCATAAATGGGGTTGAATACACCAAACGCACCGCAGGGCAAATAACCGAGGCAAATGCAGCCACCACCTGTACCAGTGGCATTACGGATATGTATCAAATGTTCTACCAAGCCAGTACCTTCAATGGGGATATCTCCTCGTGGGATGTCAGCAGCGTAACGGATATGAGTTATATGTTCTTTTATGCCAGTGCCTTCAACGGGGATATCTCGAAGTGGGATGTCAGCAGCGTAACGAATATGAGTGATATGTTCGCTGGCGCGGACGCCTTCAATGGGGATATCTCGAAGTGGGATGTCAGCAGCGTAACGGATATGAGTTATATGTTCTATTATGCCAGTGCCTTCAATGGGGATATCTCGAAGTGGGATGTCAGCAGCGTAACGAATATGTATGCTATGTTCTTTTACGCGGATGCCTTCAATGGGGATATCTCGAAGTGGGATGTCAGCAGTGTAACGAATATGAGTGATATGTTCTCTCGCGCGGATGCCTTCAATGGGGATATCTCGAAGTGGGATGTCAGCAGCGTAACGAATATGAATTATATGTTCTGGAAAGCTAGGACCTTTAACCAAGATTTGAGTAGCTGGTGCGTAAGCAACATAACAAGCGCGCCTACTAATTTCGGAAATGCAGGCACCGATCCAGTATGGGGCACTTGCCCAATAACGAGCAACCAGTTGGATGAAAAACCCTTAGTGTTTGGTTTAGATCAAAACTATCCCAATCCCTTTAACCCCAGTACAACGATTAATTACTCTATCAAAGAAGCGGGTGCCGTAACCATAAACGTGTATAACGCGATGGGGCAGAAAGTGGCTACTTTGGTGAATGAGATGAAAACTGTGGGGAACTATACCGCGCGCTGGAATGCTGCAAGCCATGCCTCAGGCATGTATTACTACCGCTTGGAAGCCAATGGGCAGGCGATAACCCAAAAAATGACCTTAATTAAATAACCATTAAATCTTTTCGATTTTTTAAAGCTATGAGGGTAACCCCTTCATGGCTTTTTTTGTTGGTATTTTCTCCTCGTTGCGTAGCTCCGTTGCGCAATGTCCCGATGGATCGGGATTCCAGTGGTTATTGAATAGCTTTAGGTTTGGTAGCTTTAAATATACATCCCAAACCATCCCATGGTCATTCCGGACGAGATCCGGAATCTGTAGGGAGTGATTCTTTGATCGCGGGCAAGGCACAAAACAAAGCCACGCACTACAGACGCTGAACTGCTTCAGCATGACAACTTTAAAAATAAACCCTAAACAATTCCGTCGTCATTCTGGAAATAATCTAGAATCTGTAAGGAGTGATTCGTTGATCATAGGCTAGCCATAAACCAAAGCCAAATGCATTTCTAGGCATCACTATAGAGTTGAAGACTCCTCTCCCGATGAATCGGGAGAGGAGTGCCTCTATCACTGATCCAACGGAAGCGGCTAAAGTGATTGTTGAAAATTATAAGAGATCGCTTTCTGGGATGGAGTTATTGTTTGAGGTGGATCGGCAAAAGGGGTATTAAGAAAAAAGACGTGTAGATTGATATCCCAACCACACGCAAAGTAGTCCTATTAGTACCTGTCCACCCATATTTAGGAGTGCCGTGAGGAAAGCCCCTTCTTTTCCAAGTAGCAAAGAATCGTTGATAAAGGTAGAAAATGTTGTAAATCCACCTAATACTCCAACAAACACAAATAGTCTCAATTCTACATTCATCCACGATTTGAGTTCAAAAAGTGCCGCTAGCAATCCAATCAGAAAACACCCTAAAATATTAACAATAAAAATTCCTATTGGAAATTGCTCTGGCTTCACAGCATGTTGTACCGCTGTTGAAAGCAGATAGCGGGCAATAGCTCCAATAAACCCTCCACTTCCAATAGCTAAGATATTCCAGAAAGTGAAATGCATTCTACACTTTTACTGGATGAATCCATCCATAGCGATCTTCAATTTTGCCATATTGGATGCCTGTGATCTCATCAAATAAACGTTGTGCAAAATGACCGATGGTTCCATCTCCAATGTTAATTTGTTTGCCGTTATGCTCAATCAATCCAACAGGAGAAATAACTGCGGCAGTACCAGAACCGAACACTTCTTTCAAATGGCCATTAGTAGAGGCTTCGAATACTTCCGAAATCGATATTTTGCGTTCTTCAACCTTAATCCCCCATTCTTTGGCTAGTGTTGTTACAGAATCTCTTGTAATTCCTGGAAGTACAGAACCACTTAATTCTGGAGTAACAAGAGTATCGCCAATTAAGAAATGAATATTCATAGTGCCGACTTCTTCGATATACTCATTATGATTGGCATCCAACCAAAGTACTTGGGTAAATCCATTTTGATGTGCTTCTCGAGCTGGCAAAAAACTAGCCGCATAATTTCCACTTGTTTTCGCTTCACCGGTTCCACCTTTAACCGCTCTAACGTAGGTGTTGGGTGTAACCAAAGATACAGGGTTAAATCCTTCTGCATAGTAAGCACCTACCGGACTAGTTATTATGTAGTAACTATATCGATCGGAAATTCGAGCAGCTAAATACTCTTCGCTAGCAAAAATAAAAGGGCGAATATACATGGCTGTTCCAGCGGCTTGTGGAACCCATTTTTTATCCAGTTTTATAAGCATTTCTAGTGCTGAAATAAAAACTTCATATTCTGTTTCGGGTATACACATTCTTCGACACGAGCGATTAAATCGAGCATGATGGTCTTGTGGCCTAAAAATATTTATGGTTTTTTCATCTTTATAAAAGGCCTTCATTCCTTCAAAAACGGCCTGTCCATAATGAAATACGTTCATTGCTGGGGCAATATCGATATTCCCATATGGTTTTACTATTGGTTCTCCCCATAGGCCATTTTCATACATCATTTCGAACATATGATCACCAAATATTCGACCAAATTGGAGGTTGGAAAAATCTACTTCATGTACCCTTGTTGATGTTGCTGGCTCAATATTTATTGCTACTTTTCTGATTGTCTCGCTCATTATATTTTGTGTTATCTCTTTTCGAAAAAAATTACCAGAATTTGAAATATACAACTTTTAGGTTCGAATTCATTACCCTGTACTCTGCATTGCGGCAGCAATTCCGTTTATATTCAAGAAAATGAGTTCCATGATTTTATGCTGCTCCTCAATGGGGGCAGATGCATCCCACCTAGACAACAATTCAGACTCAACAATATTGAGTGGAAACGTAAAGGGGTTTCTAAATTTAATAGAATTTTGAATAACTGGATTATGCCCGAGTATTTCATCCAAACCAGTTATACTTGTAATATGGGTACACGCTTTGCCAAAATCTTCACTAATAATCTTGTGGAATCTCATGTCTTCATCGCTATTATAGATAAAAGAAGTTGCAAGATGTGTACGCGCTAGTTCTCTTTGAGAATTATTCATAACCGTAAAAAAGAAACGCCATTCTTTTTGCCATTTTTGGAGTATATCTAAAGCATCTGGATATTTGTTTTTCACCTTTGCTAAAGCCTCGCCTATACCATACCAACCTGGTACATTATATCGCAATTGGGTCCATGAAAATACCCAAGGAATGGCTCGTAACCCATCAAAAGATAATTTTCCTCCAGCGCCGCGCATAACCGGTCGTGATGCAATAGGTAATTTACCTATATGTTCTACTGGGGTGTGCGAGACAAACCAATCCCAAAACTCTTCATCATCAATTAATCCTCTATAATTATTCATGGTTTCTTTGGCTAAATCTTGCATCAAATCCCATTCATAATCAGAATCGCTTAGATAGCTTGGTTTATTCTTTTGTGCCATTACTACTTGCGCCATCGCATTAACCAATTGTTCTAAGTGGCGATGTGCGATCTTTTCAAGTGAATATCTAAATGATATAACTTCTCCTTGCTCTGTAAATCGTATTTTACCATTGTTTGCCACTGGAGGCATCGCCGTTATTGCTTTATTGGATTGTCCGCCTCCTCGACCTACAGTGCCTCCAGTTCCATGAAATAATCTGAAATCAACGCCGTATTCTCGGCAAACCATTCCTAAATCGTATTGAGCTTTATTCAAAGCCCAGTTTGCCATCCAGTAGCCACCATCTTTATTACTATCGGAGTAGCCCAGCATAATTTCCTGAAAATTATTCCTTGCAGCAATTTGCTTACTAAAAATTGGATGCTCGAAAATTACAGCCATATGATTGGATGATTCCTCTAAATCTTCGATCGTCTCGAATAGAGGTACTACATCTAACTTTGATTCTGTAACTACATCATCATTTAAACTCCAAAGCCCGAGTTCTTTAGCCAGAATTAGTACTTCAAGCATATCGCTCACGCCGTGTGCCATACTAATGATGTAGCTTCCAAAACTGTTTGCATCTAGTGCGAGCATATCCCTAATTTCTTCAAATACACTCATTACTCGTTCTGCAACTTCAGATCGTTCTGACTTAATGGGGCTAAGTGGCCGAGGATTGCGAAGTTCTTTTTCAAGTACTTCAATCTTCTCTTCCTCTGTAAGTGTCTCATATTTATCAATCACGTTACCTTTGGAAAGTAATTGGGAAACCGTTTCTTCGTGCAATCTAGAATGCTGGCGAACATCAAGTGCTGTTAGATGAAATCCAAAAGTCTTGGCACAAACAATTAAATCTTGTAGCCGTCCTTGTTCACCTAGTTCAGATAAATCATTTTTAATTAAACTCTCCTTGATCAACTCTAAATCTGCAATAAAATGTGCAGAAGTATATTTTGGCGCCAATTTTAAAATTTCTGCTTTATCTGCTTTCAACACACTTTGTTGCTCTTGAATATATTGCATCATATGTGTGATTTTTCGCCGATAAGGTTCTCGCTGATATCGGCGCTCGTACAACTCGCTGAGTGGATTAGCAGTCTCTTCTTCGCGTAATGATGTTCTTAACTCATCAGAGATATCTGTCTCTTTGTACGAAATACTAAGATAACGGCGAAGATGATCTAGTTTTTTGATGTACATTTTAAACGCAGTCTTTCGCTGTTCTATCAAAGTTCGCCAGGTAACAGAGGAAGTAACATTAGGATTACCATCCCGATCAGATCCAATCCAAGAACGATATTTTAAAACAATGGGTAAATCTCCAGACTCACCATAATAGGTTTCTAGCGCCATGCGAATGTCTTGATATAGATGCGGAACTACATCCCAAATGGTATGCGAGAAATAGAATAATCCATTTTCTACCTCATCTTCTACAGTCATTCTTTCAGCCCGTACTTCATCAGTCATTAATAGAAGCTTAAGCTGATTTACAATTTCACTCTTTATATGTCTGGTTTCATCATCTGTATATTTTTTCTCTCCAAGCGCTACAATCATATTACTTATTTCGTGTTGCTTGGTTAATACACTTCTTCGTCTTGCCTCGGTAGGGTGCGCAGTAATGGTAGGTTGTATATCCATTTGTGCGAATACATCAATAGCTTGTTCTAGCGTATATCCAGCTGCTTTCATTTTGTAAACAGCCTCCATAATACTCTCATTTCTTGGGCTATCTGCCGTTTCTTCAAATTCACGACTTCGATTTATTCGGCTTATTTCGTGCTGTTCAAGTGAGTTTACTAAATGAAAAAAGGTGGTATAAATCCTCAAAAATTCTTTCAATTCCTCCGAGGAGGTATCTCGCACATAACTTTGGAGTTCACTTAATGCATCTTTATCGCCAGCTTCTAAGGCTAAAACAGCTTTTTGAGGCATTTGCCCAAGTAGCTTGATAAAATTTTCGCCTTGCCGATCTTTACATACTACTTCTAATAGTTGAGTTAATGTGCCGATGTTGTCGGCTAGATGTTCATTAATATTACTAGAATTCGCAAGTTCACGTACCGTGTCTTCCCAATGCATTACTTCGATATTTAATTAATAAGAGTGAGCCATGAATGTAGTTAAAACTTTGGGTTTTTTTAGTGTTGATATCCATTTTTTTTGTTAAAAATAGAATTATCGATATTACGATTGATAACTTCTTAGCGATATTCAAATAACTTATAAATTACAGTTAACCAACATGTCGAAATTAGTACGGTGCACTTGGGCAGAGAATACATCCCTAGAATACGTTAAATACCATGATCAGGAATGGGGGGTAGCTGTGCATGATGATACCATTCACTTCGAATTCTTAATTCTAGAAAGTGCACAAGCTGGGCTTAGTTGGGCTACAATTTTAAAACGTCGAGAAGGATATCGAAAAGCTTTTGCTGATTTTGATCCCGTAAAGGTTGCACGTTTTGATGAATACAAAATCCAAGAATTACTACAATTCGAAGGCATAATAAGAAATAAATTAAAGGTTCGTGCTGCTATCAATAATGCCCAAAAATTTCTTCAAATACAGGAAGAATTTGGAAGTTTTGATAATTATGTGTGGCAATTTGTAAACGGCACACCCATTGTCGGAAATTGGGAAACACCAGAAGAAGTACCAACTACAACACCTCAATCGGAAGCTTTAAGTAAAGATTTAAAAAAACGTGGATTTAAATTTGTTGGTAGCACCATCATGTATGCTTATATGCAGGCATGTGGACTTGTAAACGATCACATTGTACAATGTTTTAGATATGCAGAAATTTTAAAACAGTAACCAAGTATTCATCCTCAAAACTATAATTTTCACTATTATTAAAAATAAAAGTAGCAAATTTTGTATTTACACTCTTTCATCTATGCAAAATATCGTTCAATTATTATTGAGATATAATTCAATTCATGAGACACCCCATTATTAAAGGGTTAAACATCCCTGTTAGAACTATTTTCTGCATTGGTAGAAATTACGCTAACCATGCCAAAGAGATGAATGCTGGTATCCCTAAGACACCAGTCATATTCTTAAAACCTCTTTCTTCTATATGTTATGATGGGGGTAGTGTTGAGTTACCTTCCCTTTCCCAAAATATTCACTATGAAGGTGAAATTGTAATTGCCATTGGAAAAACGGGGAAAAATATATCTCCTCTTGATGCCTTAAATTATATTGCGGGTATTGGATGCGGCATTGACTTAACCGCTCGTGACCTACAACATCACGCTAAAACCAATGGTTTACCATGGTCTATTGCGAAAGGTTTCGATGGATTTGCACCTATTAGCTCGTTTAAATCAAAAGAAAATTTCGATTTAGAAAAATTAACATTTGAATTGCTAGTAAATAATAATATTCGTCAGAATGGGATAATTTCCGACCTGATTTTCAGTATTCCAGAATTGATTAGCTACCTTTCATCGATATGTACATTGTACCCAGGAGATTTAATTTTTACGGGAACTCCAGAGGGGGTAGGTAAAGTAAACAAAGGCGATACAGTTACAGTATCAATTCCAAATTCAGAATGTTTCGTATCAGTTAATATATCTTGATGAAATTTTTTCTTTTTTTCCTCTTTCTCAGTTTTTTAACCAGTTCGGTTAAAGCACAATTTAACGATTACATCTGGCCTACTGATGCAAGCCCTTATCTAAGTTCAACATTTGCAGAAACACGTTCTGCTCATTTTCATGCAGGTTTAGACATCAAAACATGGGGAAAAGAAGGGTATAAAGTATTTGCAAGTAAATCTGGAAATATTATTCGAATGGCAATTACATCCAAAGGATATGGACGTGTTTTGTATATGCAACATGAGGATAGCACATATACAGTATATGCCCATTTACAACGATTTATACCCGAATTACAATCTTATATAGACTCTGTTCGAATGTTAGATTATCGCTTTGAAGTTGATCTTGATGTGGCATCAAAAAATTGGTATTTCGAACAAGGAGAAATTATTGGCTATACTGGCTCAACAGGTATAGGTCCTCCTCATCTTCATTTCGAAATTCGAAACAAAGAAAACAAGCCTATTAATGCTCTACTATCCAATCTTAGCATAAAAGATTCCATTCCTCCAAAAATAACATCGGTAATGCTGATTCCAATGTCGGATACTACATTTATCGATGGAAGTAAATTTCCAAAAATCTATTCTCCAAACCAAGATAGTAATGGAAACCTAAACATAGGCAAGATTGAAGCAACCGGACCTATAGGTATTGCCATACAAGAATATGATCAAGCAGAAGTTGTAACCAATAAATATGCATCCTATGAGTTTCTAGTTTCCACTAATGCAGATACACATTTCTATTCTAGACATGATAAATTTGATTTTAATGAATCTAAAACCATGTTTATAGACCGGATAAAAGCACATGGAAGCCATCGACGTTCTTTTCAAACTCTATTCCAGGAGGAAGAAGCAGTAATGCCTTTTTATTATAAATTACTTAATAAAGGAATACTCTATCCCTCATCCGACACTACAACATATACTATTAAAGTAAGCGATTTTAAAAGAAACTCAACTTCGGCAACTTTTCAACTCATTAGACCTTTTAAACCTCTACATTCAATTAATAATATTGAACCGAATATTCATTCATGGTACTGGAGAAATAATTGGATTACCCATGAGAACAACGAATCAATTAATCTTAAAAAAAATGATTTCGGTAACACTTGGGATTCCTCTAAAGATCAGAGAATTCTATACTCTATGGATAATGAGATGCTTATTTCGCGGATAATTCCAGAACATTCATATCACATCATTTCTCCGAACAGAAAGATCAAATTACATTTCACATCGAATAGTTTTTTTGATACTACGTCAGTAGCATTACTTACAAACTTAGACACTGAATTACCGAGCTTTTCTATCTTACCAGAAACAAAAATGGTAAGGAATACATATTTTGTGGAATATTATTTAGGACATCAATTTGTAAATAATCAAAACTATCAATTATTCCATTTTGATCGCTTAAAAGATAAATATACTTATGTTCCCAGCAAACTAATCGGTAGAACCGTTCTTGGACAACCTCATGTTTTAGGCGATTTCGTAATCAAGGCGGATAATGCCCCCCCTGAAATTAAACTGGTTAAAGTTACCACCACTACATTTGGGCGATATCAAGTTGTTTTTGAGGTAGAAGATGATTTATCGGGAATTAATTTTAAGAAATGCGAAATAAGAGTAAATGGGATCAGAGGCATCGTGGAATATGATTTCGAAGAAGATCAATTAATTTATATCCACCCGAAATTTAATCCAGCATCAAGAAACCGCATTGAAATTATATTAATAGACAATGCGGGAAATTCTCGATCAGATATGTTTTATCGATAAGCAATACAACTTATTTCTACTAACACATTTTTTGGGAGTGTTTGCACAGCTACAGTTTCTCTTGCAGGAGCATTTTCTTGAAAGAATTCTCCATACACCTCATTCACAGCAGAAAAATCATCCATACTATCAAGAAATATCGAGCACTTTAATACTTTAGAAAAACCTGAATCAGCTGCTTCCAAAACTTTCTCTAAATTTTCCATTACCTGTTTTGCTTGTGTAGTTACATCTTCACCTACAATTTCCATGGTTGATGGATTTAATGGTATTTGGCCAGAACAGTAAATTATTCCATTATGCACAGTGGCTTGGC
>JAYPYN010000026.1:3807-5852 GCA_038154605.1 Balneolaceae bacterium | reverse complement strand
GTCCAATAGCCGCCGGTGCAGCTACAGTAGATATGATTTCTTTCATTGTAATAACTCCATTTTTTAAGTTAAAGTATAGTTGCGTATTAATTGCAGAAATTTCATTATATGATTACTTTCGTAATCTAATAACTATTTTAATTATACACTCAAAACATTAGTAATGAAAAAGTACTTTTACAGTCTCTTTAGCTTATTAATCCTATCTATCTCTCTATCAAGCTGTAGTACAGAAGATGAGTTAATATCACCAATTAAGAAGGGCATCACATCAGAAAATTATGAAGCAGCGCTTATTGCTGCAGATTCAGCGTTAATTAAACAACCAGATAATGGTTTAGTATATTATTACAGAGCTGATTTACTAAGTAGAATTGCAGAAAAAGAACCAATAATTGAAAAAAGACAACCAATTTTTGCAGAAGTATATCAAAATTTAGTAACTGCTAAGGAAAAATTTGATGGGATGGAAAAACCTCCAGCAGAATCAAAACTTATATTTACCATAGTTAATAAAAGCTGGAGTCAGGAGCATAATGCAGCAATTAAATATGCAACCAATGATAGTTTACAATCATCTATTGAAGAGCCTTTAAAAATTGCCATTGCTCATCTTATAAATGCTACAACTGTAAATCCAGATAGCGCCCTTTCTCATGATGTAATTGCACAGATCTATTCAATGGATGAAGATTATGCCAATGCCGCTTCTTCTCTTTCAAGGGCATTAGAAATATATGGCAATAAATCTCAAGCAGAAGATTTCGATCGTTTAGCATCATATTATTTTATGATTGAGGATTTTACATCAGCATTAGAATCAGTAGAAAACGGGATAAAAATGTACCCTGATAGTGTTTTTCTAATTCAAAAAAAGGCGGATGCTCTTTTTCAAATTGGAGATACTGAAAAAGCTTTATTTGTGGTAAATGAATTAATTGAAAGAGATCCTACCAATGCACAATACCATATTGTAGTTGGAACTCAAATCTATCAACGAGTGCAAACTTTAAGTGATGAGTTGGAAACTAATAATGATCAAATTTTTGAACTCCAAAGTAGTGATGGTTCTGAGGATGAAATTTCTTCGTTAAGAACAAAAAATGCTGAAATTATGCCTGAAATTGAGTTATTAACGAACAAAGCCGAAGCTTCTTTAGTTACCGCTGCAAATATTGATAAGACAAATTCAGTAATTTATAACACACTTGGGATTTTATATCAAAATAAAGCTGCTACTCTATTCGATGCAAGAAATCAAGCAACAGATAATGAAGAAGCAAACCGAATAGACAATCTTGCCAAAGCAGAAGCTGAAAAAGCGATGATTAACTATGAAAAAGCTGTAGAGTTAAACCCCGACGATAAAGGTTTATGGGAAACACTTTTTAGAATTTATACTCTTTTAGATTATCGTGAAAAAGCAGAAGACGCAATGAATAGGGCTGATATGTAATGCATACTAACCTAAGAAATAAAAATTTCATCACCCGATATACATGCTTTATGCTTGTTATCGGGTTTTTTTACGGCTGTAGTTCACTTAATCCTACATTAAATTCAACTATTAAAGAACAACCCCTGGAGGATATTCTATCAATAATTGATAAACAATTAAAGCTAAACCCAAATAAACAAGACCTCCATATAAAAAAAGGTGACATTCTTATAGAATTAGCATATACCGAAAATATCGAGAATAGAACCCCTTTTTATGAACAAGCTATAATTAGCTATTCTAAAGCAAACTCACTAGGCCTCACAAATCTTGAACTTCAAGCGGTAGAAATATCCCTCAACAACGCTTGGTTATCAGAACTAAATTCAGGAATTGAAATTTTCAAAAACCATTCTTCTGATCAAGATCTTTCATTAGCAGAACATAATTTTGATAATGCTATTCTGTTGAATAAAAAAGATCCTAACGGGTACATATACAAATCAAAAGTATGGTACAAAAAAATTATAATAAAAAAGCAATAAAAAAAAGAATAGGTTAATAAACAAAAATTACATAAATTACAAAATAAATTTTTTTTCCCATA
>JAYPYN010000026.1:0-3797 GCA_038154605.1 Balneolaceae bacterium | reverse complement strand
GCAATACAAATACTAGACGATTCTTCTACAGAAATGACTACTATTCCAACAGAATTTTTTGAGCACTTAGGTTTTTTATACACTCAAAAAAATAACATATCTGAAGCTAGGCGTTACTATGAACTTGCAATAGAAAATAATAATCCTAGTAAAAATGTGTACTTTGGACTTGCAAATTTATACATATCAAATCAAGATCATGAGTCAGCAATTTCTCTTTTAAATAAGCTTGAAACCAAATATCCTGACGATGCTCAAATTAAAAATGCTCTTGGCACTCAACTATTTATTATTGCTGAAGGCTTATTTAATGATATGTCTAAGGCATACTCAGAAAGTAATTCAGTGTTAGGCAAAGATCTATTAATAAAAGCTGAGAAAACATTACAAGCAAGTGAAAGCCAACTCATGAAGGCTTTTGAAAAGGAACCTTTTAACGATTTTTTTGTGAAATGCTTAGCTACTTTTTACAATAATTCAACGGGTATATATCTTGCATCCTCCGAAGTTGTATCAGAACAAGAAAAAAAATTTTTCATCGATAAGACAGAAGTTAACTTAGGTTCAGCAATTGAATTTTACGAATTGTACAAATCCATTGAACCAGCACACACGGATATTTCATCTACTATAGAAGTATTAACTCAACTAAAAAAAGTAAATTTTACTGATATCAAATAATGAGATTTAATACAAAAACGATACATGCAGGTCAAAAAGCAGAAGAAACTTCTGGGGCTGTAATGCCACCAATATTCCAAACTTCTACCTATAAACAAGAAGCGCCCAATGTTCATAAAGGATATGACTATGCTCGTGTAACTAATCCTACTCGAACTGCATTGGAACAATTAATTGCGGGATTAGAAGGCGCTAATGAATGTGCCTGTTTTGGGAGTGGACTTGCAGCCATGGATGCAATTATGAAAATGTTTCGACCAGGCGATCATATTATTGCATCTGATGATATGTATGGCGGATCATATCGGCTTTTTACCAGTACTTTCGAACCTTATGGTATTCAATTTTCTTTAGGATTGGTTAAAGCAACCATCAAAAAAAGTACAAAAATGATTTGGATTGAAACTCCAACTAATCCTCTTTTGCGTGTGGTAGATTTATCTCAACTCATAAGTATTGCAAAACAAAACAATATGCTTTCCATTGTTGATAATACCTTTGCATCTCCCTATCTACAACGACCACTCGAATTTGGTGCAGATGCAGTTGTGCATAGTGCAACAAAATATCTAGCAGGCCATTCCGATGTCATTCATGGAGCCGTAGCAACCTCGAATAAGGAAATCATTGACAATTTAAGATTCCAAGTAAAAGCTACTGGCGCAGTACCAGGTCCAATGGATTGTTATTTAACACTTAGAGGTATTAAAACCCTTTCTGTAAGAGTACAAAGATCGGTAGAAAATGCAAAACAGATTGCTACCTATTTAGAACAACACCCTAAAGTTGAAAAAGTGCTTTATCCGGGGCTTTCTTCTCACCCGCAACATGAGTTGGCTAACTCACAAATGGACGATTTTGGTGCAATGCTTTCTTTTACCTTAAAAGATGATTCGATTGAAGCCGCTGTAAAATTTATGAGTAGTACAAAAATTTTCACCCTTGCAGAAAGTTTGGGCGGTGTAGAGTCACTTATTAGCAATCCAGCATCAATGACTCACGGATCAATTCCAAAAAAAATAAGAGAACAATCGGGGTTATCAGATTCGTTAATAAGAATATCAGTAGGTATTGAAGATATTAGAGATCTTATTGCTGATTTAGATCAAGCATTTTAATTCTCTTTTTAATCAAACTAATCTTACTTTTATTGTTAAAAAAGCGCTTACAAACTTTAATTTTATACTTAGCAAACCTTTATGAAAAATGTTGTAATTGTTGAAGCAAAACGAACCCCAATTGGAGCCTTTGGTGGATCATTATCAAATTTTACAGCGCCTGAGCTTGGTGCTATGGCAATCCTAGAAGTAGTTAAATCTACGGGCATAAAGCATGATGAAGTACAAGAGATTATAATGGGAAATGTTTTAAGTGCCGGAATAGGACAAGCACCAGCTCGTCAAGCTGCTATTAAAGCAGGTTTATCAACAAAAATACCCGCTACCACTATTAACAAAGTGTGTGCATCTGGAATGAAAGCGATTATGATTGCAGCTGATCAAATAGCACTCAACCAAGTTGAGGTTATGATTGCTGGCGGAATGGAGAGCATGAGCAATGTACCATATTATCTTCCTAAATTAAGATTTGGCTCCAAATATGGACATAGCCAAACCGAAGACGGAATTTTAAAAGATGGATTGTGGGATGTATACAATAATTATGCGATGGGTAATGCAGCCGAATTATGCGCTAAGGAACTCAATATTTCTCGTGAGGAACAAGATCAGTTTGCAATTGAATCTTATAAAAGAGCATTAAACGCCTATGAAAATGGTTTTTTTACCGATGAAGTGCTAAAGGTTAAAATCACAGACCGAAAGGGTAATGTAACTATTGTTGATAAAGACGAAGAATTAACACGCGTTAATTTTGAAAAAATACCATCCCTTAGACCAGTGTTTGATAAAGAAGGAACAGTTACAGCCGCAAATGCATCTAGCATTAATGATGGGGCGGCAGCGGTATTACTTATGAGCGAAGAGAAAGCAGATGCACTTGGAGTGGCTCCACTTGCAAGGATTAAAAGTCATGCAAGTGCTGCAAAAGCTCCAGAATGGTTCACAACGGCACCCTCAGATGCTATCCCACTGGCTCTAGGTAGAGCGGAAATAGGACTAAATGATATAGATCTTTTTGAGATTAACGAAGCTTTCTCTGTGGTTTCACTAGCAAATAATAACATCCTAAAACTAGATCCTAAAAAAGTTAATATTCATGGTGGAGCTGTAAGTATTGGTCACCCAATTGGTTGCTCCGGCGCTAGAATTGTTGTATCTCTAATACATGCATTAAAGAGAACAGGAGGAAAGTTAGGATGTGCTGGTATTTGTAACGGCGGTGGAGGAGCATCAGCCCTAGTTTTAGAATTAATTTAATTCATTAAAATTCTTTGACATTAGCTAAAATCGAGCTTATTATTAATTAAAGTTCATTAGCTTATATTTTATAAGATAAATTAAAACCTTTCGTTTATAGACACACTGCTACAATTTTTTTGACTTTATACTTACAACCTGTCAACCAGCATGTGTAGATTTTTCTATTTCTTTATATTTTTTTGGGTTTTATTTGTAAACAATATCTTAGTAGCACAAAGCCTAATTCTAGAGGAAAGTTCTAACACATATGATGTATACTTATTATCCAATCCAAATCTAGTTCCCGCTCCATATTTTGAATTATTAGTTTCCGCAAACGCTATTGAATCTATAGAGATTATTACACAAGACATTCAAAATGTGGAAACCAAGCTTACTAAAGAACAAATTAATGGATTATCATTGATTTCGAGTAATAATGTATACGATGTTGTAAATACTGGCATTTTAAAAAATAATTATGTCGCTAATTTAATTTTACATGTTGCCCGCCCTAGCAAAAATGGTACTTTAATTACAAAAAATTTACGCATTCGAATTCCAAAACAAGATCAATATAATTCACAAAAAAATTACAAAAGCCGATTTAACATAATAGATTCACCCTTTAAACAGAATAAATGGTATAAAATACCAATTCCTAAAAATGGAATATATGAGTTAAATGCTAATTACCTTAATGAACTCGGAATAACACCCTCTTCTATCGATCCAAGAAATATTCAACTTTGGGGA
>JAYPYN010000025.1:17833-19211 GCA_038154605.1 Balneolaceae bacterium | reverse complement strand
TCTTAAGAGTCTTTGCTAGAATGCAAATTATATATTCATTTTGATAAGCAATTTTAAATCTAATCTACTTTAGTACATGAATAAAGGAACAGTAGCCCAGGTAATCGGACCTGTAGTTGATGTTGATTTCTCTGAAGGAAAAACACCTTCCATCTTAAACGCTTTAACCATAAAAAATCCATCCGACGGATCTGCGCTCTATCTTGAGGTAGCTCAACACCTTGGTGAAGATCGTGTTCGTACAATTGCGATGGACTCTACAGATGGTCTCGTTCGTGGTATGGAAGTGATCGATACTGGTCAGGCAATAGCGATGCCTGTTGGTGAAGACATCCGAGGTCGACTTTTCAATGTGGTTGGTGAATCTATTGATGGAATTAAACAACCAGAAGGTAAAAATTCATACCCAATACACCGTCCGGCTCCTCACTTCGATGAACTTGCAACTTCAACAGAAATGCTTGAAACGGGTATCAAAGTAGTAGATTTGCTCTGTCCGTATGCAAAAGGTGGTAAAATTGGTTTATTTGGCGGTGCTGGTGTAGGTAAAACAGTTCTGATTCAAGAGCTTATTAATAACATCGCTAAACAACATGGTGGACTTTCGGTATTCGCAGGTGTTGGTGAACGTACTCGTGAAGGAAATGATCTTCTCCGCGAATTTATCGAATCAGGAGTAATCAACTATGGCGATGAATTCAAAGAGAGTATGGAAGCTGGTGAATGGGATCTTTCAAAAGTAGATGAAGATAAATTGAAAGAATCACAAGCAACCTTAGTGTTTGGGCAGATGAATGAACCTCCTGGAGCGCGTGCACGAGTAGCGCTGTCTGGATTAACAGTTGCTGAGTATTTCCGCGATGAGGTATCTAGAGATATTCTTCTTTTCATTGACAATATTTTCCGATTTACACAAGCTGGATCTGAAGTATCTGCACTTCTTGGTCGTATGCCATCGGCAGTAGGTTATCAGCCAACATTAGCTACTGAGATGGGTGCCATGCAGGAAAGAATTACATCCACAAAAAAAGGATCTATTACTTCGGTACAAGCTGTATATGTACCTGCTGATGATTTAACTGATCCGGCGCCGGCTACAACGTTCACTCACTTGGATGCTACTACTGTACTTTCTCGTGCATTAACACAAATCGGCATCTATCCAGCAGTAGACCCACTTGATTCTACATCAAGAATTATCGACCCTAAAGTAGTTGGAGAAGAACATTACAATACAGCACGTAGAACTACTGTATTACTTCAAAATTATAAAGATCTGCAAGATATAATTGCCATACTTGGTATGGATGAACTTTCTGATGAAGATAAACTTGTAGTAAGCCGAGCAAGACGTGTACAAAGATTCCTTTCACAACCA
>JAYPYN010000025.1:14804-17823 GCA_038154605.1 Balneolaceae bacterium | reverse complement strand
TCTTTGTAGCAGAGCAGTTTACTGGTGCTCCTGGTAAATACGTTAAAATTGAAGATACTGTTAAGGGTGTAAAAGCTATCATTGATGGGGAATACGATCATTTACCTGAAGGTGCTTTCTACATGGTTGGTGATATCAACGAGGCTATAGCTAAAGGCGAGAAAATGTTAGCTGAATCTGCTGAGGCTTAAAATAAAGTAATATGGCAGTTTTACAAGCACAAATCTTGACTCCTAATGGTTCTCTTTTTGAAGGCGATGTTACAGGAGTACAAATGCCAGGAGTGATGGGAAGTTTTGAAGTGAAAGCAAATCACGCTCCTATCGTTTCTACACTTGAAAAAGGGAATGTATTAATCCGAAAAAATGATGGAGATGTAACTTATACTATCTCAGGAGGATTCGTAGAAGTAGCTAAAAATAAGTTAACTCTCTTAGCTGAGTCTATAGTAGAGGGATAAACTACTTAATTCTTTTATTTTAAAGCTAGCCGAAATATGCTGGCTTTTTTTATGGGTAAAAATCAGAGGTGATTGGTTGTTTAATACAGATAGTATATATAAACAAAATCATTGCTTATTGGAAAGGAAGGAATATATAAAATATCATGAAGTGCGCAGTTTGAAAAGACTACAAGAAAAGCAATGAATACTTACGATGGTGATAAATAATTAAAACGATAGGGGTTTTGGTTGTTTTCCGTCAATATCTTTAATCTGGTATTCAAGGGCTTCTTGAGCAACAATCAATATCTTACCAGTCTTTTCAATTGCATTATCATCTGCCGAAATTTCGGCAATCACTCTCCCAACAAATTCTGGTGATTCAGAATTGTTTAAATCAAAATATTCTTTATTCTGTAACACAGCTTCAGTTCGTACAATACCAGGATATAGGCAGATAACTGGTATTCCGTATGGACGTAACTCATGAGCCATAGCCTTCGACATCCTGTCGGTTGCAGCTTTAGAGGTACAATAAGCCACACCTTTATCATTTCTTTGCGAAGCCCAAAAAGAAAGGTTAAAAATGATACCAAATTTTTGATTTATCATTCTTCGTGCTGCTTCCGAGCTCGCAACGTAGGCAGCTCGTACACCAGAAGAAAACATTGAATCCCATCTTGAAATTGGAGAATCCCAAAAACCTTGTTCTAACCAATATGTAGTGCCATCAACGAAATACTCATATCCTCCCCAAGCATTATTTACTAATATGTCTAGTTTGTTATGGATTTCAAAAATCTGATTGAATACTTTGCTCACCTCTTCATCATTTGTATGATCACAACGGATAGCGGTACACTTTCCACCAAATGATAATATGTATGCTTCGGTATCATTAATAGAACCCACTAATTTATTGTTATTACTATTTGTGGATACACTTCTTCCTGTGATATATACCGTTGCTCCATATTTAGCTAACGCAATTGCTATTCCTTTTCCTATTCCCCGACTTGCACCAGTTACTAATGCAATTTTATTTTTTAATAGTTCCAAAATAATTAGGTTAGTTCCTGTAGTTATAAAGAGAAGCTACGTCATATGTAAGTTATTATAGTTTCTAATTTAAATAAGGGGATGAGTTAAGTCTTAGTAGAATATTAATCTTAAATTAATTGTTATTGCATAAACTGTACTCAATATTTCAATTTTCCCAAACAAGTGTAGCAACAGAACCAGACTGCATGTATAGAGTAACAGGCTGTATATCTACGTTAATGTTTAGTAAATTATCGGATCCAGAGTCATTTAAGACTACTACAACTATTTTTTCATTTGGTGTTTTATATGCCACGTTTGGAAAATCAACAGACGTATTAGATTGTATCCTTACCGATCCTGCAGGTACAAATTTTGATGAATGTCCAATAATATAGTAACCCACATTTCTTTTGACAGAATTGCCATCTATAGTTATGCCACCTAAACAAGTAGTGCAACCACCTTGTGTATGAGGTCCAAGTTGTGGATTAGAAGAAAGATTCCAATGCAAAACGTTTTTACTCCAATTTCTTGGTGCCCCTATTAAAACGTTCTTCAAATGCCATGCAAGGTCTCCTGCAAAATTGCCATTGGAACCAACATATTGCTCTGTGAAATATAAATTTTTATTAGGATAGGCATCATGAACCAAACTTAAATTATCAATGATGCCTCCATAAAGATGAAAAGCTGAACCATCTACATATTGGTTAGCAGTGGGATCATTTAAAATACTTATTGGATAATTATAATTATCAGCATTGTGATCCCAAACAATAATTTTAGTTTGGATATTTTCTGATGCAAATGCGGGGCCAAGATTAGTTCTTACGAACTTCATCATGTCATTAGAAGACATATACATACTTGGATTGTTACCTTCATGATGTGGTTCGTTTTGTACTGTTATAGCATCTATTGTAATACCTTCTGCTTCATAAGCTTGAATATATTTTACAAAGTAGTTTGCATAAACTTCAAAGTATTCGGTTTTAAGTTTGCCACCAATAGGGCTATTTGTCGTTTTCATCCAATAGGGAGCCGACCAAGGCGATCCTAAAATTTTAATGTCAGGATTAATTGCTAAAATTTCTTTTAATACAGGGATTAAATTTGTTTGATCATTATCAATAGAAAAATTTTCTAAATTCAAATCTTCAGTTACACCGTTAGGAAGATCGTTGTATGAAAACGGAGTTGCATCTAAATCTGATGCTCCTATAGTTACTCTTAGATAACTAATGGCAATACCGTCCGAACCAAAAAGCTCATTCAATAAATCTGCTCTTTGGCTAGCCCCCATACTATTGATATGCAAGGCACTTCCGCCAGTTAAAGCAAAACCAAACCCATCCATTTTCTGATAGGTAGTTTCATCATTAACTTCAATAGTAAAATTAGAATTTGATGTCAGAGGAGATATATTACTTGTAGTTAGTTCTAATAAATTTGATTGATTAGCTGTGGTTATATATAAATCTACATTAGTAAGTGTATCTTCATTAGAGATTGGACCATCAATTGGTTCAGTAT
>JAYPYN010000025.1:10705-14794 GCA_038154605.1 Balneolaceae bacterium | reverse complement strand
AAGAGTGAGTCATGTGTAATCTATTTTATTATATAGAGATAAATTAATAATTTGTTGTGTGGATATTCCAAAATTGACAAATGATTAATTGTCAAAATACAAAAAAATGATAATTCATGAAATTACATGAATTTTTCACACAATCATATAATCTATTTTTATTAAACATAAGGGGGAGAGTAAGATAGAAGTGTATATCAAGATCTGATAATCAAATTTAGCCTTTTTATTTCGTTACATTTGATTAAAAGTAAGTTTAAATCAAAGCAATTAAGGAAGATTGATCCATTTATGGATTTAATAACTTTGGATTCAAGATCCTATAACAAATATCATTATTACTTAATCTTTACTATATCTTGTTCATGTATAATCAATAGTATATGATATATTTCATCTATCACTTTTCTTGCAACAACCCCTATATGGTTAAAAACATGTTTTGAGGTTATGTAATGAACCGATGTAAAATCATTGTTTTGTATTCTTTGTAAAGATTGAACATTTGTATTTAGATATTCCGATAGATTTTTTAGTGCATTTTGTTTTGCTTTAAACCAGCCTCGATTAGGATTAAATCTAGATTTTTTGTGTAATCCGGACGATATCCAAAAACCATTTATAATTCTAGGTTCGTATAATTCGGTTGTCCAATTTGTTTCTATCGCATCATTAATAACCGAAATAGGAAAGCTAATATTATTTTCAATATGCCGTACATAATATATAGCCCAATCTTCAATAGTTGTGGAATCTACCATTGCAATTTCTGAATCAAATAAAGTATCCGAAATTCCGAATTCAGCCTCAAGGCTACTTTGCAACTCTGTTCCGTAAAATTCCAAATATACACTTGTTAATATTGAAGCTTCAAGATCAATTATTGCTTTTTTTCTAGCTTCTATAAAAGAACGATCGGGATTAAGTTCGGATAATTTTGCAAAACCAATGCCATGTATAATGTTTGGGGGGGCAATGTTCTGGACAGACTTTAACTGGTTTTTTGGGGCTATTAAAGACTTTTTACTTTGGCAACCAAGTTGAAGGTATACCATCATTAGTAAAAAGATAATGCATGCCCTCATTTAAAAATCTCCATATACCCAATATGAAACACTTGATTTTCAGGTGTTATCTTTTTTGGCTGCCAAGTTCGTACATGGATCAGGGGTTTTTTGGGGTCTTCAAAATCAATCAGTAAAAATAAAAAACCCTCATCAGAGTATGTTTCAGAATTATAATATTGGATTAGTGAAACCCCATATATTTCAGGATATTTTGGATGTTTAATGATGTCTATATCGTTATAGCCAACATCAATCCATTCATTTTTAATAAATAATTGTTTGAGGCGCTCTAGGTATTCTCCCTTTGTAAATTGTAAATATTCAACTTGCTGTTGATAGGTAGACTCCTCGCCAGTATTTTCAACAACTCGCCCCACAATAATTAAGGCTTCATCACTAAAAACGGATTCGATAAACTCAAGATCTTTAAGATTATATGAAGTTCTAAAATTTTCCAAAAAATGGAGTATGGTTTGTCTGCGTTCATAATCGATTGATCCGTCTCCATTATCCATTAGTTCTTGATATCGGTGAGCCGACAGACCAATTCGAAATTCATTTATGAGACCCTCGCTGGTGAATTGTATTACTGCATCCTCGTAATATTCCTTTCCTTGTTTATCTATGAAATAAGCAGGGATATTTCTGAGTTCATAATTCCCATTGGTAAGTATAGATACAGATTCTATGATGATTGATTCTGGGATATAAAACGGAGTATTTTTCCATAACAATGCAAATTCATCTCCAACCGATGTTGAAAAATATGAAGCAGTTGAGAGTGAACTATCTTTAGCAATAAAAGCGGAATTTACATCACTTAAAAAAGAAGATGCATTATGTTCCATAGCGAGTCTTAAAGAATCTTTGTTAAAATCAGCGATAAATAGCTCAACGCTAGTTTGGGAGAATGCAGAAACACCAAAGAAAGAAACAATAGCTGTAAAAAAAAATGTACGTAATGGACACATACTTAGTTGATTGAATTAATAAACTAGCATTAGTTAAACTGAAACCAAATCGAGCCTAGTCCTTTGAATTTTTTTGAAAGGGTTTCTTCCATAATTACTTCGTGTGTAACTAGGTTAAAACGTTTTCCTTCTATTAATGGACTGATATATGCTATTATTTGATTCGTTTGAGGATTTACGATAACAAGATAACTTAAGGATGCATCCTTTACATCACTTTTTCTACCTAGTTGTATTACTTTTCGTTTTGCTAATTCGTTTAGGTAGATGGTGAGCCTATCTGCATTTCGTGCTTCTAAAAAAGTTTGGATGTATTTTTTATGCTGCAATGGTATCTCAAATTTAGGTGATACTATATCTGTTTCAGCTAGAACAAGATGAGCATCTGTATGCAAATCAAGATTTGTGTTCCCAGCAATATCATCACTAAGAGTACCTAATGAAGAAAGGGTTCTTTTTTTTATCAAACTTTCAGTTCCATTAAGGGTTAGAGTAACCGTAGATGTAGTAAAATCCTTCTCAAAAGTATGTGTTGGAGTTGACTCATATGATATAGATCCATCTCCAAAATCCCATTTTAAACTGTATACACTAAGGTTTTTAATTTTTGGATTAAACAAGAAAGTTTCATCTGTCGATTTAATCGCTTCAAAATTAATGTCAATTACTTCAGAAAAATCAATATCTAAGGTTACTTCACGGGTTGGAAGTATATCATTTAATAGTTCAATATTTTCTGAAGCAATGGTATTTGGTATTACAGGGCTCAGAATAAAAGAGTAAGAACGTATTAAATCCTCTGGAGGAAGATCATAAAAAACAGTGGTCTTTCCATTGCTAATTAAATTATTGATATATCCTTGCTTACTAATTCGAATTTGTAAAAATGAAGTAGGCATTTGCCTGTATTGTACTTCTAAATCAAAATATAATTCGGTGTTATTTGAAGTAGACATACTTCTTACTTTAGAAATACTTATATCAGAGGTTAGAACCCAATTTTTCATTTTGCTTAGTAAAAAGCTGCGTATTTCAAGCGAATCATCTTCTAGGTTTGTGAAAAAGGGAACAGGGAAATAAAAGGTAGAGGCAAGAATATGCATATATTGAGGGATGGCGGCATCAAAACGCCCTTGATTTTCATTATCTAATGCTAGTTTTAGTGCAGTAGAAAGGCGTTGTTGTTCTGATTCAATGGTTTTGTTAAAATCTTCAATTTTAATGTAAGCGATTGTTTCCCACGTATTATCTCGTCTTTTTTTAGCCGGTAAGTAATTTAGACCTCGCAGCTGCATCGTGGTTTTTGATGTGGTCTTGGTGGTCAATTCTACTTTATAGTCATCAATGGTATCTTCTTCTATAAATATGGTGTTGGAATTTATACGCACTAGTAGGCGCTCTATCAAATCTTTTTTAGCATAGTTAATTGAAGATTCTCGATCTTCTCCAAAACCTGTTCCCCAATAATATTTACCAGTTAATTTAATTTCTCTCTCATGAATTTGTGCAACTAAAGAAAACGTGGAAGTAAATAATAACAGACTTGTCGCGGTTACTTTATTGATAATTGGAGTGAGCTTAAAAGACATTTTAAGGATATACGTTAAAGGTATGTAAAACTTCTTGCACTATCTGATTATCCTCATAGTTGAAAAATATATTTAGAGTTAATGTAGCAGAAGAAGTTGAGGATATAGTATTACCTGCTTTAACCCAAGTACGGCCTAAATATATTTCATCATCTGTGGAGCAAGATATACACCAATAGGTATCTGGATCAGCAGATTGAGAAGGAAGAATAAATCCAAAGTATAATGTATCGACACTAAATGCTTCAATTTTTCTGGAACTATCCACTTGTTTAATTAAAAGTTTTACATCACTTATTATGCCATCAAGTGTATTAGATATGGTTGCATCAAAATAAAGTCGTTCACTCCAATTTGGTATTCCATTAAATGATTTATTGTTATCAATTTTATTGTTGGTGTCTGATGTAAATTTAAATTCAAGATTTACCTTTGGCGATTCAGTAGGATTATCTTCAAAAA
>JAYPYN010000025.1:0-10695 GCA_038154605.1 Balneolaceae bacterium | reverse complement strand
AAAAAACGCATTTTGTATTCCCTGTGGGGATTCATTACAATGGATAAAAAATACCGTAAATATAGCAGATAAGAGTAAAATTTTTAGAGGATTAGGCATGATCATAAATTTAAAAGCTAATAATTAAGCTATACTTTTGTTGAGTCCAAGGTTTGTAATCTTTGTTGATGTCTGTATCCCAACTTTTTCTAGTGTCGACCATAAACCCAATGTTCCATGATTCAGGTTTAAATGCAAATTGCAAAGATGTAAAGGTATCGTTTGTATGGTAATATGATTTTTTATCTGAACTAACATATTGGGTGAAGTCGAATCCAGCCCCATAACTAACTCTAATGGGACCTAATGGAACGGTAAATAAGAGAGATCCTGATGCATTGTATGAATTTATTTTATTTGGAAAGTTGTCATTTTCAACTAGGGTATAAGAATTATAAATTAAATCTAGGCTACTAGTAAAATTATTTTTATATCTGAAAAAACCTATTCCATAGCCATTAGATTCTTTTTTAATTACATTGGTTTGAAATGGGTTTCCATTGAGCTCAAATAAATTATAATGAAGATATAAACCACTTAAACCTTCTTTTTTATATCTCGTTATCTTTCTTTTGGAATGATCATCATTATGTTCCTTATCCTTGTTCGGCGTATAAGTTTTCTCTAACCCGGCCTCTGTAATAGATACCATACGGGCATTGATCTCGGTAAGTTGATTCTCTTTGATAGTAAATTTTCTTGTGTATGGTTCAAAATCTGAAGCTGTAGTTTTCAAAATATAATTACCAATCGGTAGAGAAGAAATATATTGGGCTCCTTGCCATTGTCTCAAAATAGTGCCACTAAGATCGGTTAATATAACTTGTGCATCAATGGGTTTAATTGAAAATTGAAGACTCCCAAATTTTTGAGCGAGTTTAATTACTCGTACAAGAGTTTCATTGTTTACAACTTCAATAGTTTCGAAATGTGTTTCATAGCCTTGAGCTTCAATTTTTAAAGTGTAGATTCCAGGAGGTACAATGGCTGCGTTGTTGGTGAAATCAATTTCTTTATTATTTAGAAATATGATAGCATTGTCTGAGTTTGTATTTACTAGGAGATTTCCTCCAAATTTCTCAAGAGAAAAATGAAAATTATTTACGCTATCTTCAGAAATAATAATTTTTTCTTGTAGAGATTTGTACCCTATTTTAGAAATATTTACAATATACTCTCCAGGTAGTTCAAAAAATTGAAGATTGGTGGTGCCCAGTATGGTATTATCAAGTTGAAAGGTCGCGTCCGTAGGACTAGAAGTAACTGTAATTGTTTGAGGGGAAACAGGTTCTAATTTATATCTTCGAATTGCGTTCATATTTTCTGATATAACTATCTCTTCCTCAATGGTGCGCCATCCAGATTTTTCAATTCTTATCCTATGTGTACCAGCCTTTAAATCTACTCTTGTTTTAATGTCAATAGCTTGATCATCAATAAAAACATTCGCATCACTTGCTTGTATGGGTTCTATGGAAAATACAGTTGGTATTAATGTTTCTTTTTTACTTAGTGGTTCCACCGTAAAGTATGATACATCTTTAGCACCGTTTGGGGCAATATTAATTCGCAATTGTTTGAATCCTGTGGCATTAATTCGAATATTTTGCCGATATGGAGGGATAATCAAGCGATACTCACCAGATGCAGGTTCGCTCAAATCTGCAATGATTTCAATATTTGACTCGAATTTTAAGTGTGTTAACGAAGAAGATATTATTATTGCCGCATAATCAGGATAAGAGGCAAATACAGGTATTGAAGTGTAATCCGGCTGTACTTCGGTTGCTTCTAAATCTTTAAGCTGTTGTGCACTTATGGGTTGTTTTAATAGCATTCCCAAAAAAAATATATAGAGAATTACTACACATGTTCTTTTCTTTTTTGACGGAAAAATTGCCTTCATGTTCCTTATTTTTTGTGACATGATTTATGTATCAAAAGATAAAAAGTTAAGTATATCTTGCTTTATGATAATTTTTAAAAGTGATATAGAACTCTATATTTGGGTAATAATAGAGCAAACTGTAACACGGTATAACTTTATCTACTTACCTATCCTTTTGGTTTAATAAAATGTTTATCCTAAAAAAGATTAGTAAGTAGAATTAGTTTTTAGCAACTAGTTATATAGATAAATAATCTCAATCTCTTCCGAGCCGCTCAAGGTTTTCTTGCAATTCTTCAAATGCTTTAGATTCCTTAAACCGAATGTAAAGTTCTTCATCTTGTGACAAAGCATTTTCTATGATTTCCCGTGCATCACCTATAGGGAGTTTCATAATTATATATGAAGTGAACATGCCAGAAGCAGTAGGAACATAAGCTTGCTTATCCACAGATGCAGCCCTCAAATCTTGTGAGACTACATTTTGGCTTGCTGATGTAAATGCAGCACTATATGTAGATTCATTTCCATTTGTAACTTCTTCTTCAAACAATTTTTGAAGTGCTTCAATTTTAACACCTAACTTAGCTGCAAGAGCTGTTCTACCTTGTATTATAGCAGATTGCCTAGCGGAACTTCTCCTACTCATAGTTACTTCAGCAATTTCAAAAAGAAATTCGTCAGTATCAGACGGTGGATTAAGGAACCAGGATGGCATTTTATCGATTTCACGTTGAGCGGCAGCTTCAGCTTCAGTCATTTTTGGTCCAGAAGAACCGCAGCCAATGGAAAAAGCTAAGACAAAAACGGTTAAAGAGGTGTATAAAGAACTTATTGGTTTAATTTTACCCATGATCATAATATACCTTTTAGGTTAAATTTAATGGTTGTTAGAGTTTAGAAAAACTGATCCACAAAAACATACATTTTCAGGATATAATTTTTAATTTTTTTTAAGCTGAGCCAATAAAAAATTGGCTATTTTTGGTTTATCTGTGATTGTACTTCATAAAAAAAATAAAGTTCCTACCAACCTACTTTACCTCTGTCGTTATCTTGTAGCATTTCGTTGCGTTTTTCTTTTGGGTCTTCAGGCATTATAAAACCTGGTGGTGGTGAAAAAGCATCATAACCCCAATAAGCCTCTTTATCAGCGGTTACTGAATTTATAAAGGTACCTACTATTGGTAATGCTGTTCTAGCTCCTTGACCTATAGAATTTTTTAAATCGGTTGGAAAACGTATTCTTCTGTCTTCGCCACCCACCCAAGCACCCATTACAATATGTGGAGTCATTGCAATAAACCAGTTATCGGCAGCATTTTGAGTTGTTCCAGTTTTACCTGCTATGTCTTGTCTTATTCCGTACACGTTTCTAAGTCTTACCCCTGTTCCATTATATCCATTTCCTCCACGTATTACTCCTCTCATCATATCTGTAATGATGTATGCTGTTTCTGGGCTTATAACTTCCTGCTTATATTCAGGATGGTATTCAATTAAAATATTACCTTCTTTGTCCTCAATTCTAGTAATCGCTATGGGATCTATATGTACCCCTTTATTTGCAAAAGCTGTGTATGCACTAGTAATTTCAAGTAAAGATACTTCTGCGGTTCCAAGGGCTAATGATGGATAAGCAGGTGTATTACTCATATCGATTCCAAGATTAATGGCCATTTCTTTTATTTTTCTAGCAGCGGGATCAAGTCGCCATAATTCATTGGTCTCTGGTGCACCTGCTATTTCAGGAAGTAATCTTACGGTTACGTTATTCATACTTCTCGCTAAGGCCTCTCTAAGCGAAACCATTATCGGCCCACTTGCGATGGAAGCATCTTTTGGGGCCCAAACTTTACCTTGCCGATCATAAAATTTGGTTGGGTATTTTGAAAATTTATGATAGGGTTTATAGCCATTATCAATAGCTACCCCGTACACGAATGGTTTGAATGTTGAGCCAGCTTGTCTACGAGATTGATACACATGATCAAATTGAACATTCCCATAATTCGAACCCCCAATCCACGCTAAAATATTACCATTTGTTGGATCAATAGCCACAAAACCGGCTTCTAGTCGCGTTCTGGATTTCATAACAGAATCAACAAACGCTGAGTCAGATTTAAGACTATCTAAAACAACTTTTCTAATCTTGGTATCATAGTTTTTAAAACCATTTTTATATTCGTCGGTATCTTCAAGGAAGCTCTCTTTGAATGTTGGATATTGCTCCCAAAGTCTATCCATATATACTGTACTTCCAGATGATGTCCATTCCTGTTCGAATATGTTTTGGAGCGAATCTATCTTAATCCGCATGGCTTGTTCGGCATGTTTTTGTAGCCTAGAATCTATGGTGGTATGTATTACTAAGCCATCCGTATAGATGTTATAACTATTTTCTTTTGCCCACTCCGAAACATGTTGCCGAACATATTCCCCAAAATATCTAGAAACTCTATCGGCTTTACTTGGAAGTTGATAATCTAATTCAATGGGATTAGATTTTAAATCGTTAGTGGTTTGCAAATCTACAAATTCTTGGCGATTCATTAACGTTAATACTATATCTCTTCTTTTTTTGGATCGTTCTGGAAATAATCTTGGGTTGTAAAAATAAGGAGCATTTACGCTACCAACTAATGTGGCTGCTTCTGTAATATTTAAATCTGCAGCCGATTTGTTAAAATGAGTTCTTGATGCTGCCTGAATACCGAAAGCACTGTTACTGTATTCAACCGTATTAAGATACATTTCGATGATTTCTCGTTTCGTATAATTTTTCTCAATTTGTACCGCTGTAATCATTTCTCGAAATTTTCTTGAAATAGAAAACGCCTGACCTATTTCTTTGTATAAATTTCTTGCTAGTTGTTGACTTATAGTTGAGCCACCTTGTGGTGCCCCTCTAAGCACATGGTAAGGGATAGCTAATGTGCGAATCATATCCATGCCCCAATGATTAAAAAATCGATGATCTTCAGTTGCAACTAGTGCATCAATTACGTGAGGTGAGATATCATTATAACGCACCCACGTTCTATTTTCAGTGAAATATTTATCAAGTACAACACCATCTCTACTTCTAACTTCTGTGGCAATGGCGGTATCAGGATTTTCCAATTGTTCAATACTTGGCAGCCCTTGGAATAGATAATAGATGATTCGGAGTAGATGAAGGTGTTCTTTTTTTATTAGAGGATGATTTTGCTCTTTCCTTCAAAATTTTTTTTCTGTATTCAGGATCATTAAAATATCGCTTATGATCGATAGGTTCGCGTTTGTAAGTACTCATTTATTCGATGCCTTATATGTATTAAACTGTTGATTATCTCCATTCCAATGAACCAAAGAAAATGTACCATTGATACCTCTAACCATAGATCGATGATGAAAAAAGGTGCCTAGATTTATATACAATCCAGATTTAAAAGTTTCTGACCTAGGGATATGATCATGTCCCAAAAATACAATATCAGCAAATTTGGAGTTTAATATAAACTCCGCATTCGAGTTAAGTTTTATTGGATTAGAGCGATTAATCTTTCGCGTAGAATTAGAAAACATACGCATTAGGGTTATGCAAATTTTATGAGGAAATAGATTGCGATAGAAGTATAAAAAAGCCTCACTTCTTAAAATATTATCTAAAAAAGGTCGCTTTAACGTTTTATTGGATTTCATTGTCCCATCTCCGTGCATCAAACATATTTTTTTATCGAAAATTTTAATAATTCGGTATTCATTTTCAACATCAAATCCACATTTTTTAAAATGACCCAAAGTCCAATTATCATGATTTCCAGTAATATAAAGGGCTGGGGTAATTTCATTATTATAACGCTCAAACGCTTCCAGAATATTTTTTCCAATGGGTGGTACATATTTAGAATTGGGGAACTCCATCCAATAATCGAATAAATCACCTAATACATAAATTTTTGCTCGTCGATTTATGGCGTAATCAATTAGAGCTAATAAGTCATTTTCAATACGTTGTTCATTCTTATGGTTTAATGTTCCTAAATGAACATCCGAAATAAAAAGATGCTCTTCTTCCATCTATTTTTTACGTGTAATGATGTAATGGATTAGCTCAATAAAAGATTGTTTAAAATCTGAGTGCGGCAATTGTTCAATTTGATGAATAGCGGTATTTGCGTACTCATACATCAAATTTTTTGCATGTTCCATTCCGCCATTATGATGAACAAAATCCACAATTCGATCAACATCGGATGTTCGCTTTTTACGCTTTTTCATTAGTGCACGAATTTTAGAGCGTTCACCTTTTTCTGCATTCTCAAATGCTTTAATTAACGGTAGGGTTACTTTCCTTTCCTGTATGTCGTTGCGTTTAGGCTTTCCTATATCATACATGCTGTAATCAAAAAGGTCGTCACGTATTTGAAATGCAATTCCAATATTTAATCCAATTTCGGCCATTTTTTTATGATAGCTTTCCTCACTCGTAGCCGAAACTGCACCAACTTCGCAACAAGTTGAAATCAAGCTTGCCGTTTTTTCTGATATGATTTGGAAATAGCGTTCCTCTGTCATATTAAACAAACCAGCGGTTTTGAACTGCCTTAATTCACCTTCACTCATCAATTGTACAGCTTTAGATTGAATTTCAAGCATCTGGTATTCTTTATATTCTAAAGCAATTTGTAATCCTTTGGCTAGTAAAAAATCTCCCAATAGAACACCTGCTTTATTTTTCCAGATTTTGTTTATGCTTACAAAACCACGTCGAGAATTAGCTTCGTCAACAACATCATCATGAATAAGTGTTGCGGTGTGTAACAGTTCAACCATAGTAGCCGCAACATGGCTTTTTTTGTTTACACCTCCGAACAGATTTGCGGACATAAATACTAGGGTAGGTCGAAGTTCTTTTCCTTTCTGCTTAAGAAGGTATTTAATAATTGCATCTAAGAGACTTACATCAGTCTTTATCGTGTTCTTAAAAAATTGTCTAAATTCTTTTAAATGAGGTTTTACAGGAATCGTAATATCCTCTAGCGTCTTTTTTGATACGGTTTTTGAATTAATTCTTATTTGTTCTACACTATCAGTCATTAAATGTGTATAAATTTTCTTAAACTTGAGGGTCTACAAAGTTAGTTAAAGTTAATAACAAAATATGTAGGCGTTTTCTCACTCAATACTCAAAATTACATTTTATGCTCGATTCTGTTTCTGATATAAAATCAATCGCGGTGCTCACAAGTGGAGGAGACTCTCCAGGCATGAATGCAGCTGTTCGTGCTGTGGTGCGAAGTGCAGCTACTTATAATGTTAAAGTATACGCTGTGTATAGAGGCTATCAAGGACTAATTGATGGAGATTTTAAAGAATTTGGAACTCATGATGTATCCAATATCATTCAAAGAGGTGGAACAATTTTAAAATCTGCGAGGTCACAAGAATTCCGAACCCAAGAAGGTCGAACCAAAGCTGCGGAAAATCTTAAGAAAAAAGGGATCGATGCGCTTGTAGTGATAGGTGGGGATGGCACCTTTACTGGAGCTAACTTCATCGCCAAAGAACATGGAATTAACGTAGTAGGAATTCCAGCAACCATCGATAACGATATAATTGGTACAGATGAAACCATTGGTTATGATACAGCATTAAATACCGCTATTGATGCAATAGATAAAATTCGTGATACTGCGGACGCTCATGAACGGATGTTCTTAGTTGAAGTGATGGGGCGTGATGCTGGGTTTATCGCTCTGGAAACCTCCATAGCAACAGGGGCAGAAATTGCACTTCTTCCAGAAGAGTTAACCAATATTGATGAAGTGAAAGATACACTTAGCAACATGTTACAAGAGCAAAAAAGAAGCAGTTTGGTAATAGTTGCGGAAGGAGATGAAACAGGTGGAGCTCTTCATTTAGCCGAAAATATTCATGATGAATTTTCTCAATACGATGTTAGAGTTTGTATTCTAGGTCACATACAACGGGGAGGTTCTCCAAGTGCAAGAGATCGGGTACTTGCGAGCAGGCTAGGAGCAGCAGCAGTAAAAGTGTTAACAGAAGGCCATAGTGAGATAATGGTGGGGATTGTAAATAATGCCCTTAAAATAACTCCAATAAGAGTAGCGGTATCCAAAAAGAAAAATTTGGATTATACGCTCGTAAAATTAGCTCAACTTCTAAGATAAATTATGATTACATGTGACGTTAGGATCGCTAGATCCTTTTTGGATGATAGTTCGTATATCACCGCCAGAAGCAAAACAGACTTTGGATATAGACAGCTTATAGATAAAACTGGACCTGGTTCCGAGTGGTTAGGATGGAGAGAGATTTTAGCTAATCCTAACGATGCACTTCTAGAAAAAATCGATGCATTAGGTTCCTCGATACGAAAAAATGCTGATATCTTTATTATTTGTGGGATTGGAGGCTCTTATCTTGGAGCTAAAGCCGTTATTGATGCATTAACGCCTCATTTTAGTACTAATGGTCCCGAAATCTTATATGCAGGCCATCATATGGGGGGGAAATACTTGCAGGAATTGATTGATTATGTGCAAGCTCCAAAAGCGGATGGTAGTAAAAAATCAGTGTATGTGAATGTGATTTCAAAATCTGGTTCCACTTTAGAGACAGCACTTTCATTTAGAGCGTTGCGAAAAGTTTTGGAAGAAATGTATGGAGAGGATGCAAACGATCATATTATTTGCACAACCAGTGCAAATGGTGGAATTTTAAACTCCTTAATAGAGAAAAAAGGATATCAAAAATTCATTATTCCAAACGATATTGGTGGTAGGTTTTCGGTGTTAACTCCAGTAGGATTGTTACCAATAGCCGTATCCGGACTGGATATAAAAGCTCTTTTTTATGGTGCAGTTTCTGCATTTAATTACTATGAGAAAGAAATAGATGAAGTGTTAGAATACACCGCACTTAGAAATGCATTACATAAATCTGGTAAAACCATAGATGTGATCTCTTGTTTTGAGCCTGAATTAGCCTCATTCGGAGCTTGGATTCAGCAACTATATGGAGAAAGTGAAGGTAAAGAAGGAAAAGGTATATTCCCAACAGTAGCTTCTTTTTCTACAGATTTACATAGCATCGGACAGTTTATTCAACAAGGGAAAAGATCGTTACTAGAAACTTTTTTAATAGTTGAAGATTCTTTTTCATCGATTGAAGTACAACAGATTGTTGGCGATGATGACAATCTAAATTATTTGGCTGGTAAAAGTTTTCATGAAATTAATACTAAAGCAAGACTCGGAACTACCGAGGCGCATCAAGATGGAAACGTACCCATTGTAAACATAAAAATTGATGCTCTCAATGAAGAAAATATTGGTTCTTTGATATACTTTTTTGAACTTGCGACAGGTATTTTTGTATATAGTCTTGGTGTAAATCCTTTTAATCAACCAGGTGTAGAGGATTACAAAAAAGCAATGTATAGGTTACTAGGTAGGCATTAAATTTATTCATCGTGCAAAAAAAAACTACATCCAAATATATCGCAATCGCTGGAAATATAGGTGCTGGAAAATCATCTTTAACAAGTTTGTTAGCAAAACATTTTAAATGGCAAGCTTTTTATGAGTCGGTAGATGACAACCCTTATTTAGCCGATTTTTATGAGGATATGTTGAGATGGAGTTTTAATCTTCAGATTTATTTTTTGTCAAGTCGATTTAGACATCAAAAAGAAATGCTAGATCAAAAAATAAGTTTAATTCAGGATAGAACTATTTATGAAGATGTAGAGATTTTCGCCAAAAATTTACATGAAATGAATCTCATGAGTGATCGCGATTTCAGTAATTACGAAGCTTTATTTCATCAAATGAGCTACTATTTACGCCCTCCAGATATGCTCATTTACTTGAGGGCTCAAGTACCTACTTTGGTTCGCCAAATTCAAAAAAGAGGTCGTGAATACGAAAATACCATACGCATAGATTACTTAGAGCGTTTAAATCGCTTATATGAGGACTGGATTGATAGGTATGAACATGAAAAACTTATCATAGATACCGATGATTTAGATTTTGTAAATAACCCTGAAGATCTAGGAAAAATTATTGCACTAATTGAACAAAGAATCTACGGCTTATTTAACTAATTGTGCGTCAATAGTAAGTTCCGTATCTTTGATGGCTATAAAGGAGATGGATATGTTTACCTTTAAAATTTTTGAAATACCTGATGGAAAAAGCACGAGAATGCTTTTGCTAACTCCACGCGCCTTAGAACTGGGTGATGTTGAGTTAAAACAAGGAAAAATTGCATTAAATTTTGAAAAAACATTCTCATTTTATGTAAATCAGCCTTATCAAATTCTATTTAAATTTGATAATGAAACGGATGAAGAACATGAGCAAGGTTCCATTAGAAAAATTGATAATCAAAGAAATGAGATAAACATAGAGCAAGACGTACTAGATACTATTCTTGTCCATATACCTGCAAAGAAATTACACCCGCGTTTTTTGGATGATGAAGGAAATGCTATTGAGTTTGAAACTCAGTCTTTTGGTAAACCAAATAATGATGAAAATTACATCGATCCAAGATGGGCGGCACTTAAAGAACTAAAAAATAAAAACACTAATTTCATTATGTTTAATCCTGTTGATCATAAATTAGAAAGAAAATTTAAAAAGCTTTTTAAAAATTTAAAAATTATAGATAATCCAAATTTTTTATTAACTGTTAAAGAAATTAAAGAACATTCTAATTTATTTTATGACAAAGAGAAGAATAAGTTCAGT
>JAYPYN010000024.1:3171-19339 GCA_038154605.1 Balneolaceae bacterium | reverse complement strand
ACAAATGTGTAAAAAAGAAAATACCTCTTTCTTCTTTGTCTCATAAAACTATTTTTACTGTAAAACTATCATTAGCATTTATACATCAATAATGCATTAATTTGCTTAAATTAAGCAGAAATAAAATTTAGCTATTTTATTACAATTATATCATTCACATTAGTAAGATTTATTTTGAAAAGAATAAAAGATCTTCTCTTCATAGCGGTTGCAAGTATTGTTGTTTCAAGCGCACTATTTTTCTGGAACCAAGATTTACCCATTACAGCAGATCCTATCGTTTTGGATACCAATTTTAAGGAGATACAGGGTGGAATGCCTTTAGACGGTTATGGGCTCCCATTAATGCCAATCTTGTTGGAAGATAGAATCAAAAAAAATGAAAGTTTGTACACCATTTTGTCTTCTATGGATGTTAGTGACCAAATCATCCAAAACCTTTCAATTAAATCTCGTGGTACTTTTGAAAGTAAGTCTCTACGTCCAGGACAAAGGTATTTAGTGTACAAAAACTCTGAGACTGATCAAGTAGAACGATTAATTCTACATTTGGACAAGGTACATTATGTTGTTTTTGATTGGGCGCAAGAAATAAGTGTAATAAGAGCAGCCAAAGAAATTTCTATCACACCTATAGTTAGCAAGGGAATCATCACCTCATCATTATATGAAGCCTTAGTAAAAAATGGAGATGATCCTGTCTTGGGCAATAAACTCAGTGATATTTTTGGATGGCAAATCAATTTTTTTAGACTCCAACCAAACGACGAATATGAAATAGTATATGAACAGCAATTTGTTGATGGTGAGCCGTATAAAATTGGTTCTATTATCGCTGCAAATTTTACGCATAATAATAGTTTATATGATGACTATTATTATCAATCGGTCAACCATTCTGGGTATTATGATAGTAAAGGAAAAGGAACTCAAAAAGCGTTACTCAAAGCGCCTTTTAAGTATTCTCAACGCATAAGTTCTGGCTATTCACATAATCGCTTTCATCCTGTACTAAAAAAAAATATGCCCCATTATGGTATTGATTATGCGGCCCCATTAGGTACCCCCGTAATGACTGTTGGAGACGGAACAATAATTGAAGCTAGATACCGAGGTGCTAATGGCAATATTGTTAAGGTTAAACATAATAGTATTTATGTAACTGCCTATCTTCATTTAAATGGATTTGCTCAAGGAATAAAACCAGGTGCAAAGGTAAAACAGGGGCAAATCATCGGATATGTTGGAAGAACGGGAAGAGTTACGGGAGTACACCTCGATTATAGAATGTATAAAAATAACGCACCAGTTAACCCATTAACCATAGATTTACCCTCAATCAAAGCGTTAGAAGGTGTACATTTGGAAAATTTCAAACTTCATATTGAGCGTTATAGACATTTAATGCGAACTAATACCGATCTACAATTCACTCAAATTGAGGTTAATAACGACTTAAGCGGCGTTTGAAGAAATTCATTAATGGACGAACATACGATTTATTTGTCTCAACATTCACAGCATCCACTTTCATTTTAAGGAAAGAATCTTCAAGATTCATTTTGTGATCTAGTCGTCTTGCTCTGTATGTATCTCTAATTTTTTTACTTGAAGTGTCTATTAAAATTTCTCGATTGGTTTCTGCATCTCTAAAGGGCACTAACCCAATGTTTGGTAATTCATCCTCAAATGGGTCGTGTATAACTACACTTACTAAATCATGTTTTTGGTTGGTAATCTTTAGTTGTTTTTCAAATTCTGTATCCTGAAAGTCAGACACTAGAACCACAATTGCTCTTCGATCTAACAAACGATTAACGTAACTAAGAGCATCAGCAATAGTGGTACCAGTACCGGTTGGTTTGGTGGTATATAACTCTCGAATAAGTCGTAATACATGAGTTCGTCCTTTTTTTGGAGGAACCACTTTTTCGATTTTGTCAGAAAATAATACTAGTCCAACTTTATCCCCGTTGTTAATGGCACTAAAAGCCAATACAGCACTTATTTCGATAGCTAAATCCATTTTTCTTTGTTGATTACTACCAAAAACACCACTAGCTGATATATCCACGCAAAGCATTAAGGTTTGTTCGCGCTCTTCTTCAAAAATTTTAATATAGGGATCGCCAGTTCTAGCCGTTACATTCCAATCAATCTGCCGTATATCATCGCCATAATTATAGGCTCTAACCTCAGAAAAAGCCATTCCTCTACCCTTAAATGCAGACTGGTATTCTCCTCCAAAAAGAGTGTTAACCAAACCCTTCGTTTGGATTTCTAATTTTCTAATTTTCTTTAAAATTTCTTTAGATACCATATTAAAATGTAAGAAAATATTAGCCATCTTTGCTAAACCCAATCAAAAATTATATTGGATTTAAAAACCTAATTATAAAATTTCTGAAATTCAAAAAGAGAACTTTGAAACATTTATTATACTAATGGTTTTTTTTAATCACTACTTTTCATATAAAGATTTTTAAGGGCTTGTCTTTTAATTTTACCAGTAGTTGTTTTGGGTAGTTCATCTACAATAAACACATCTTTTGGCAGCTTAAAATCTGCAATTTTTCCTTTCAATTTGGACTTTAACTCACCTGAATTGAAAGGGATGGTATCGTCTAACGTTACAAATGCTACAACTTTTTGTCCCCATTCATTATCATCAACTCCAATTATTGCAGCTTCAAGAATTCCGTTTATTGTCATAATTGTCTCTTCCACTTCAAATGGATTAATGTTCTCCCCACCAGATACAATTAAATCGGTTCTGCGATTTTCGATGAATAAATAACCAGCGCTATTAATGCGACCAAAATCACCAGTTTTAAACCAGCCATCTTTATCAAAAAAAGAATCATTATTTTTATCATTAAAATAACCATCAAAGACCTGTGGACCTTTAAGCCATATTAATCCTGATTTATTTTCAGTAAGCGTATTCCCTTGTTCATCTCTTATTTGAATACGATTATGGGCCAAAGGTTTTCCAACACTTGAAAGAAGGGTTTGTTTTTCTAGCGGAGATAATATCGAATTAGCCACTATTTGTGCACAAGTTTCCGTCATTCCATAGCTAGAAATAATAGGTATGCCTTTACTGATACAATTTAGTAGGCTATGTTTTGTGGAAGGCCCACCACCAAGAAGGATGGCTTTAAAGTTTTTATGTATGTTAAAATCGGGTTGTTTTAATAAACGATCCAACATCGTTGGTACTAATGAAACCGCTTGAATTTTGGGATGAACACTCAGCAGGTCTTTAATGGCGTACTCATTAAATGAATCTGATCGATAGATTCCTGTTCCGTAGATTAGCGTTCGTAGAATAATTGAAATACCACCAATATGATTAAGTGGAAGGCATAGCAACCAAAGATGATTAGGTTCAGGACGCAGATTTTTTGCAGAAGAATTAGCAGCTGCATACATCTGACTACGTTTTAGAGGTACTATCTTCGGTGAAGCAGTTGTCCCTGAGGTAAAGAAGTATCCAAAAATTTCAGATTCATGAATACTTTTAGGGGTGGCGTATTCCGAATTCGAATTTTCGAAATTAAGCCCTTTTTTTAAATATGTCTCATCTATCAGAAAAGTGACTAACCGATCAACTCGTTTTATGTTTTTTGAATCACATAAAACAATACTCGGATTTAATACTTCAAGCTGAGACTCTATTTCTTGTTGTGTTAATTTGGGATCAAGGGGGATAAAAGGTATACCTAGTTCCCAGCAAGCTGCCACAGAAAAGACTAGAGCATCACTCGATTCACATAAGAAAGCGACTGGAGATGTATCATACAATGAATTCTGTACTAAAATATCGTAGAAAAAGGCTTTAAATGTATTAAGATTGCCATAGGTATAGCTATTTTTTTCTGATGAAAGAAATATGTTTTCTAATTTAGCCTCCTCGTTTTCTAAAATATGTGAACTATCTCTAGGCATGGTTAGCATATTTTTTTAAAATAGGATAAGTCAATGTTTTTCATAACTCCAGGATGAGTTGGAAGTAAAAAGAATCCTTTTTTAATTTCATTTTGGCTATGGTATGGTTCGTTTAATAATCGACCTGTACCCAATCCATGCGCATATTTTTTTGATCCTAAACCGGAAGCTAAAATTGCCGTCATGGTTCGACCAACTATGGTGTCAAATGTTGTGGTTAAAACAATTTCAATATTTTTTGAATGAGCCCATTCCTGAGTTAACGTACAGTTTTTAATTCTGCCAAAAAGAGAAGGTTTTAGAATAAGTAAATCACAGGCTTTAGCATCAATCAGCTCTTTTGCTTTCTGAAAACTTCGAACAGCTTCATCAGCAGCAATGGGAATTGGAACTGATTCTCGAACTTTTTTTAATGCATGTATGTCATGTTCAGAAACAGGTTGTTCACAATACTCAATTTCAAACTCAGCCAAATCTTTTAACTTTTGTATGGCGTTGGGAATGTCCCATGCTTGATTAGCATCGATACGTATTTTTAACGTTGGATGATTCTCGCGTAAGGCGGCAATTACCCTTCTTTCTTGTTGATGATTAATTCCCACTTTAATTTTTAGGGTGTTAACTCCATCAGCCAATAGTGCCTTAGCTTGTTGTAGACTTTCAGAAACATTTTGAATGGAAATAGTGCCGTTAACAGAAGGTGGTTGGAAAGCTGTAAATAATAACTCTGAAATAAGTGTATCGTCTTTTTTAGAATTTAAGTCCAACATTAAGGTATCTAAACCAAAAGAGAGAGAAGGAAAATTATGGATTGTATCTAAGATTGAAATAAGTTGATCTGCATTATTATTGCTGAGGGCAAATTCTAAGTTTTTTTGATTTTCAAGTAATACTGTTAAAACATCTTCTATAGATTCTTTAGAAAAACCTGGTAAAGGGGCGACTTCTCCATATGCCTGATATTCACCATCATCATACACCAAAAGAATCCCATTTCTTTTTTCAAGTATAAGATTAGAAATCTGAAACGGTTTCTTGAAAGGTATTTTATAAGCATAGTATGACAGCATTATCCTAGAATTATACCTAGAGCAAATAAAAATCCAAATATACCCATTGCTTTCGCGGTTTGCTCCAATAATTTATTCAAATTTGGCTTATGTGTTTCTAGCCAAATTTGCTTTATATGACGTATAGATAATGGAAGCATAACAAAGGGAAGAAAAATCCAAATAGTGTATGAAAAGTAAGTAAATAATAAGAATGGTATAACGTACGCTATCATAAGCATGAAACAATACTCTAATTTTAAAGCGGTATCACCAAAAATTACACCTAGAGTTCTTTTCCCTACTTTTTTATCCTGTTCAACATCTCTTAAATTATTTACAACTAGGATATTTGTACACAGAGCCCCTACCGCAATAGAAGCCCAAAAACTCACTTCAGACCATTCAAAGGTGTTAATATAATAGGTGGTCATAACGGCGACAACTCCAAAAAAAATAAATACAAAAATATCACCTAATCCATTATATCCAAGAGGGAAAGGCCCTCCTGTATACAAAATGCCAAACAATAATGATAACAACCCGATTAATAGAATTTGCCATCCTCCAACCCAAACTAGATATAATCCAATTAAAAATGCTAATAACATGGAAATAATGGTGGCTCGCAGCATGTCTTTGGGTGATATAAGCCCTGCTGACGTTGCCCTAGTAAAACCAATACGTTCGCTTGTGTCCGCTCCTTTAATAAAATCAAAATAATCGTTCGCAAAGTTAGTGCCTATCTGAATTAAAAATGCACAAAGTAAAGTAACAACAGTGTTAGCAAAAATTATGCTTCCATCATGGAATGCTAATGAAGCACCAACTAAAACAGGTGTAAATGCAGCTACAAGTGTTTTTGGTCGGGAGGCATCAGCCCAAATTTTAAATGTTGATGATTTCAATATTTTTTGCAAGTGGATTAAAATGAACTCAAAGATAACCAGTAAACATGCGCTGAAAAACCAATATTTTTTAAAAAAAATGTGAAAATCTTTTTTTCAACTGGTATAAAAAAATAGAAAGGGTATATATAATTAAGTTAAAAGCGCTTTTATGTTAATGAAGTTAAGATGTGAATAACTAGTGCATTAATTTATTGAGTGTTTGTATAAAAGAGCGTTATATTTATAAGGATTATTCCAAGAATACATTAAATTAATAATTGAAATTATGTCGTTCGCAAAACTCGAATATATTTGGTTGGATGGATACAAACCAACGCAATCTTTAAGAAGTAAAACAAAAATTGTTCATGGCTTTGGAGGCACTCTCGAAGAATGTCCGGAATGGTCTTTCGATGGAAGCTCAACTGAACAAGCTGAAGGTGGAAGTTCTGATTGCCTTTTGAAACCAGTAGCAATTTTCCCAGATCCAGAGGTTAAAAATGGCTACTTAGTAATGACAGAGGTTCTAAACGCAGACGGAACTGCTCATGAATCTAATGGTCGTGCAAGCATTGAAGATGACGATAATGATTTTTGGTTCGGGTTCGAACAAGAATATTTTATCATGGATTTAGATACCAATTTGCCACTTGGATTCCCTGCTGGTGGTTTTCCAGCTCCTCAAGGACCTTACTACTGCGGTGTCGGAGGACAAAACGCATACGGTAGAGCGATAAAGGATGAGCATTTAGACATTTGTTTAGAAGCCGGATTAAATGTTGAAGGTACTAATGGTGAAGTTGCTGCAGGACAGTGGGAGTTTCAAATTTTTGCAAAAGGCGCTCACAATGCTGGTGATCAAATTTGGGTGGGTAGATTCTTACTTGAGCGTTTAACCGAAAAATATGGTGTTTACATCGAATATCACCCTAAACCATTAGGGAAAACTGATTGGAATGGTTCAGGTATGCACGCCAATTTTTCAAATGAATACATCCGAACAGCAGCATCAAAGGAAAAAATTGAAAAGGTTTGCGAAGCATTTCGCGATGTAGTTGATGAGCATATTGCTGTTTATGGTGCTTATAATGACCAACGTTTAACTGGTGCACATGAAACAGCAGCTATCGATCAATTTTCTTATGGAGTATCTGATCGTGGAGCATCAATTCGTATCCCAGTTTACACAGTAACTCACGGTTGGAGTGGATATTTAGAAGACAGAAGACCTGCTTCTAACGCCGATCCATACAAAGTAGCTGCAAGAATTATCAAAACAGTTAAGTCAGTTACTGGATAAAGAGTTTCACTTACTCATCAAAGTTAAAACCTATCGCTAGAAATAGTGATAGGTTTTTTATTTTAGGGTATGGATAAAATTACATGGAAAGATTTCGAAAAAATTGAATTTAGAGTTGGCACTATTCTAACTGCTGATGAATTTCCTGAAGCGAGGAAACCTGCATATAAACTATTGGTCGATTTTGGGGAAGAAATTGGCATCAAGAAATCCTCTGCACAAATAACTCAATATTATTCAAAGGAACAATTGATTGGCAAAAAGGTAATAGGGGTAACGAATTTTTATAAAAAGCAGATCGGATCATTTGCTTCTGAATGTTTGATAACCGGCTTTTATGACAATAATGGCCATGTAGTTTTAGCTGTTCCAGATAAAAAAATACAAAATGGAAGTAGGTTAATGTAAATTTTACTGTTTAAAGAAAATTTAACATGGTAACTTTACGTTTACCAATTTTAATGTGAATTCAATGTTAGTACGATAATGTTTTCAAAATTTATTGTTATGCTTATGGTTTTTGGAATGGGTACCATGTTACAAGCTCAGGAGTATTTAGAAATCCAAACAGAAGTAAAACAAAAATTAATCTTGGAAGTAGAGGGGTTAAAATCACTCGAAGGAGAACTACGAGTTGCGATTTTTAATTCAAAGGAAACTTATACAAAGGTTCCAGTTTACACTAAAATAGTAACTGTTGATAGTACCACTATTCTTTTGAATGTCGAAAACTTGCCTTTTGGGGAATATGCGGTTGCAGTATACCACGACAAGAATAAGAATGAAAAATTAGACACTAATTTACTAGGTATACCAAAAGAACGTTATGGTTTTTCCAATAATGCTAGAGGACGTTTTGGTCCTGCATCGTGGGAAGATGCATTTTTTTCTTTTAAAGAAGAAATTAATAGGCAAAAAATTAACCTAAAATAGACTGTATAGCTTTCCAATAATAATTTAAAATTGTGGTGAATTCATCTTAACAAAAGATGGGCCTAAAATTTATATTCAGATTCAGTTATTCTATAGAGATTGCAGTTCCACTTACCGATACCATCAACATGCTACCATTAGCCCCAATTGTCTCATAGTCAATGTTAATCCCAACTATTGCGTTTGCTCCAGCTCTTTGAGCTTTTTCTTCCATTTCTTCAAATGCTAACATTCGAGCATTTTGTAATGCTTTTTCATAAGCTGATGATCTGCCACCAACGATGTCGCGTATTCCAGCAAAAAAATCTTTAAATATATTTGCTCCAAGAATCGCTTCTCCATTTACAACGCCTAAATATTTTTTTATAGATTTATTTTCTATAGAGTTTGTGGTACTCATTATCATAATTAAAAAAGTTTATTAAAAATTAGCTAAACCTATTACTTTATTAGAAAAAAAATGTTGCAAAAAAAAAGTCTCCTCATTGATGAGAAGACCTTTTAAAATGGGAAGAAAATTATCTACGATAACCACCACCGCCGCCGCGATTTCCACCGCCGCGATATCCACCACCGCCACCGCGATTGTCTTCTTTTGGTCTGGCTTCGTTTACTTTAACAGCACGTCCATCGATTTCTGCGCCATCTAATTGCTCAATTGCTGCATTTGCTTCTGCATCATTATCCATTTCAACAAATCCAAATCCTTTAGAACGGCCGGAAAATTTGTCTGTAATTATTTTCGCAGAGCTCACAGCACCAAATGCTTCAAAAACTTCACGAAGGTTATCGTCGGAAACTCCATAGCTCAAGTTTCCTACATAAATGTTCATATTTAAAAAATTAAGTTACTAAGAATGGACTAAATAAAAGAAAAAGTGTCATATCACATACATTAGAAATGAAATTCATCAACATATTTAATCCACCAACAAATTACGCTTATTTATAGAATTCACAAATTATTTATATGATAAGTTTTAGTTTTTTCGATTAAAAATTATACTCATTTGCGGTTCTAGTTTATTCATAATTTTTTCATACATGGTCCATCTATAAGTATTAGAACCAATGAATTGAATGGTCTCATAAATTGGTATTCTCACATCTTCAGAGTTATAACCTTCTATGGTATTAACCATTGTTAATGAATCCGTAAATTTGGTTGAGTAATCAAAAAAAGAAATTTGATTACTTAATAAGTGGCCATAACCCTTAATTACCTTTTCTTTGGGATGCCAAAACCATGTGATTTCACCCGAAAGTGTAGTATCTGAATTCGATATAAAATAAAGCTTTGAATTGATAGAAAATTGTCCGACTCCCCAAGAAAAAGTTTGTAATGTAGTTTCAGTAGTCCATTCTCCACCAACTAAATACTCAAAGGGTTTAAGTGGATGAGCCTCATTCATATTTTGTGCGGTTGAAGATGCTGGTACAAAAAAAGAAAAAATTAATAACAAAAGGAAAAATTTCATCGAGTAAAATATTTATCCAATGGATTAAGGAGATAAATTAAATCTTGCATAATTAATTCAAATTTCCCGTCTTTTTTATAGACTCCTCAGCTATTTGATGATGAAATATCTCTAATTTATAGGCAATATTTTCATCATTTGTGCTAAGAATTCTAATTGCTAGAAGCCCCGCATTTTGAGCTTTACCAATAGCAACGGTGGCAACTGGGATACCATTAGGCATTTGCACTATTGAGTATAAACTATCAACCCCGCCGAGTGCCGATGTTTGAACTGGAACACCTATAACTGGAAGTGTGGTATAACTTGCAAGCATACCTGGTAAATGGGCTGCGCCACCTGCTCCAGCAATTATAATTTTTATTCCTCGATCTCGAGCCCCTTTCCCATATTCAGCCATAACATCGGGTGTTCTATGAGCAGAAACAACCTTTTTCTCGTATGGGATTTCAAATTTATCGAGGATATCAGTGGCTTGTTTCATGGTGGACCAGTCGCTATCACTTCCCATAACAACGCCTACAATTGGTAAATTACTCATATTTAAAGATGTATAAATTTTTGAATGAAAGTTATGGATTTTCGAATGATTCGTTAAATAGTAAAAATTATTTTTTTATTGATGAATTAAATTCAAAAATCCCAGTTAAATCAATTACACGAATTAAATTTCAATAGACTTAGTCAATATTTTTGCTTTTTCATGAGTTTGTTCTATATCATCGCCAAGTAAGGTGTAATGGGCCATTTTTCTACCTACTTTGCTTTGTATTTTTCCGTATACATGTAAATGACCATTTTCCGCTTCAAAACCTTCTCTAATATGATCACTTTTAGCTAAACGATTATGAGTTCCTAAAAGATTGATCATTACAGCTACAGGTTCAGTCATTTTAGAGGAAGCAAGTGGTAAACCCAATACTGCTCTAATATGATTTTCGAATTGAGATCCAATACAACCTTCGATAGTATAATGTCCAGAGTTATGAGGTCTTGGAGCAGATTCGTTTAAAAGTAATTCACCTGAGGTGGTAAGAAAAAATTCAAAAGCATAAATACCCTTACCGTTAATAGCTTCGGTTGCTTTTATCGCTAATTCTTGTGCTTTTTTTCGGATGGATATATGTATAGGAGCTGGAGCTAGAACAGCTACACATATATGATTTTCTTGAACCGTTTCACAACATGGGTAAACCACTGTTCCTGTTTCATTACGAGCCACCTGAACCGCTAGCTCATGGGTGAAGTCGACAAAAGCTTCTGCGAGTATTTCTCTGCCTTCAGAGCCTCCCAAAGCTTCGAATGCTTTAACTGCTTCTGTATGGTTTCTAACAGTTTTATTACCATAACCATCATAACCGCCCTTACTTGATTTTAACAAATATGGCCATCCATATTTTGTACCAAAATCTTTTAGATCGATGGTGTCTTTAACTAATGCATAAGGCGTGACTGGGATTCCAGCTCTCTCAAAAGTTTGCTTTTCAATGAGTTTATTTTCTATTAACTCAAAGCTTTTGGGAGATGGATATATAGGCGTTCCGCTTTTACGTTCAACTTCTTCCAAAACGGAGGATTGTATAAACTCATTTTCTAATGTTATAATGTCACATGTTTTTGCGAATTCCACCATAGAATCAACGTCTTCAAATGAACCTGAATATGAAAAAGGAGACATAAATTGTACGGGTTCGTCGCTAGGTCGGTCTGAGTATGAGGCAATTTGAATGCCAAATCTGAATGCTTCGAGTGCACTCATGCGAGCAAGTTGCCCTGCACCAAGAAAGCCTAATTTTAAATTGGATGGAAGGGAGGTACGTGTAGTCAATTTTTTTTCGATAAAAATAAGAAATTACGAATTATGAATTCGGAATAGATGGATTTAATATATTCCGCATAACAATTTTTAAAATACAGGATAACTCGTTTATATGGATATAGAAAATAAGCTAAAGCAGATAAAATCTAGATTTGAAGAGATTAATACGGCGATGAGCGATCCTTCTGTATTTGAAAACCCAGAAAAATATACTGCATTAACAAAAGAGAGAAGTGAAATTGAGGAACTTGCTAAAGATTATGATACTTGGACTAATTTAATTGATCGACGAAGCGGAAATAATGAGCTCATTGAAATGGATGAAGACCCTGAGATAACAGAAATGGCTAAATTAGAAAATGATGAAATAAAACAAGAGTTGGTATCTCTAGAAGAAGCCGTAAAAATTAAGTTGCTACCAAAAGACCCAGAAGATTCAAAGAATGCAATTATAGAAATTAGGGCAGGTACTGGAGGAGATGAAGCAGCTATTTTTGCTGGTGATTTGTTTGATATGTATCGAAGGTTTGCGGATGGGCAAGGTTGGAAAATGAGTTTGATGAGTCTTAACGAATCAGAAAAAGGGGGATTTAAAGAAATTGCATTTGCCTTAGAAGGCAATGAAGTGTTTGGGAAAATGAAATTCGAATCCGGTGTACATCGTGTACAACGTGTTCCAGCTACTGAAAGTCAAGGGCGAGTGCATACTTCTGCGGCTACGGTTGCAGTTTTACCAGAAGTAGAAGAAGTGGATATTGATATAAACACTTCCGATTTAAGAATCGATACATTCCGTGCTAGTGGAGCTGGTGGGCAGCATGTAAATAAAACTGATTCTGCAATTCGCATTACACATGAACCAACAGGCATTGTAGTAGAATGTCAAGAAGAGCGTTCTCAACATCAAAATAAAGAGCGTGCTATGACGATGCTTCGATCAAAGATGTATGATATTGAATTGGAAAAAAAGCAAAAAGAAAGAGCAGCTAATAGAAAAAGCCAAGTTTCTACTGGAGATCGCTCTGCAAAAATTCGTACTTATAATTTCCCTCAAGGAAGAATCACCGATCACCGTATTAATCTAACTCTTTATAGTCTTGATTCAGCTATGAAAGGTGATATTAATGAAGTAATTCAAGCACTTAGAGTTCAAGAAAATCTTGAGAAAATGCAGGAAATTTCAGATTAATTTTGTTATTATTTATTTTTTTAATTCCCAAATCAAGCTAAATCATCGATGAAACCATATCAATATACAATTCTTGCTTTACTTCTAGTTTCTTGCATTCCTGTATCAGCTATAACATACATTGAGTCAAATAAAGTGGATAATTATGATTTTAAGTCTCAAAAGATTTTCATAGTAGCTTATGAAAACGAATCAAGTGAAAAGGTTATGAGATTAATCTCATCGGAGATTTCTGAGTTGCTAAAAACCTACAAAATTGAAAATATGTTGCATAATGAAGTTGTTAGCGACCTAGACTTTGAACCTAAATTTCCACAAGATAAAATCACTGAATATAAGCCTGATACTATTCTATTGATGGCTTTTGATCGTGGTGAATTTTTGAATGGAGATTTAACAATGTTTGAAATGCAAAGTTCTCTTATAGATCCAATAGAGGGTAGAATTATTTGGAAATCTGAATTACAATCTGATAAAACTATTGGTATAGGAGGGTTAGATTCCCAAAATATTATTGAGGAAATGGCATTTAAATTTATCCTAAAAATGTATGATGATGGTTTATTAGATATTTCTAAAAGACCAACGCAGGCCAACTATAATGGGTATTAAATATCTGAGCCCCACAATGCTTTTGGGGCAGTAGCTAATATTTCATTTGAGCACTTTGATTCAAATTGCTTGAAATTGTTAATAAACATGCTTGCTAATTCTTGAGCCTTTCTATCGTATTCCCGTGCATCCTTCCATGTATATCTAGGAATAAGAACTTTAGAAGGAACTCCATGTACCTGTATTGGAACATCGAATCCAAAAATGGGATCTAAAATATACTCAACTTCATCTAACCCGCCATCTATTGCCTGAGTTAGCATAGTACGAGTATGTTTTAATTTCATACGTTTCCCTATTCCATATGGTCCACCAGTCCATCCTGTATTTACAAGCCAAACTCTAGAATTATGTTTTCGAATTTTTTCGGCTAATAATTCGGCATAGATAGATGGGTGTAATGGCATAAATGGAGATCCAAAACATGCAGAAAATGTAGCTTGAGGTTCCGTTACTCCTCGTTCAGTTCCCGCTACTTTAGCAGTATATCCACTAATAAAATGATACATTGCCTGTTCTGGAGTTAACCGACTTATTGGAGGTAGTACACCAAAGGCATCGCAGGTAAGGAAAATGATATTTTCTGGATGATTCCCTTTTCCTGTAGAACTAGCATTTGGAATAAACGATAATGGATATGAACAACGGGTGTTTTGTGTTAAACTTACATCCTCAAAATTAGGTTCTCTATCTTCGTTTACAATTACATTTTCTAAAATGGTTCCTGGCATTTTTGTGGTTGCGAATATAAGAGGTTCATTTTTCTCGGATAGATTGATTGTTTTAGCATAGCAACCACCTTCAAAATTAAATATTCCTTCATCACTCCAACCATGCTCATCATCGCCTATTAGTGTTTTATCAGAATCTGCAGATAGAGTAGTTTTGCCAGTTCCTGATAATCCAAAAAATACGGTAGTTTTACCATGTTCGTCATGGTTGGCCGAACAATGCATAGCCATAATTCCCTTTTTTGGGAGCAAATAATTCATGATAGAAAAAATCCCCTTTTTTACTTCACCTGAATAAAGAGTACCGCCGATAAGGATTATTTTTTTGGCCATATTAACTAGAATGAAGGTGCTTGACCTTGTGCCATCTACGGATGGGTCTGCCTCAAAGAAAGGTGCAGCCATTACTGTAAATTCAGGAATATGTTCAGCTAATTCGTCTTTGGTAGGATTGATGAACATATTGTCTGTAAATAATGCGTGGTAGGCAACTTCAGAAACTACACGAACATTTAATCTGTTTTTTTCATCCGCACCGCAAAATACATCTTTCACAAATAATCGTTTATGGCTGAGGTAATTTTGTACTTTTTTGAACAAATTATCGAACACCTCTTCAGTAGTAGGTTGATTTACGGAGCCCCAGTCTATTTCATTCATAATATCTGGTTGTTCTACCACAAACTTATCTTTTGGAGACCGACCAGTAAATTTACCGGTATGTACTAACAGGGCATGATCTTTAGTTAAAATTGCTTCTCCATGTAAAATAGCATGCTCGTATAGTTCAGCCGGGGTTAAGTTCCAATGTATTTCTTTGTTATTGTGTAGCCCCAAATATTCTAATCCAACGTTACTTTTTTGATGTACATCGTAATCCGTTTCCATATCTCCAATTTCTATCGGTTAAAATCGTCTTCAAAATTAAGCATATGATTACTCGTTGTAACCCTTAAATATAAGAATGATGAAAGTTTAAGCTTTTTAGACTTTCTGAAAATTGACGTTTTTTTTTAATGTAGTTTAATACAATAGTCTAAAAATATTCACTTAAATCAAGGATATACTGAAATAGTAGAGGAACTTAAAAAAGCTTGAATTTTGATTAAATATTCTAACTAACAAAAAGCTGTGCTAGAATCAAAAATCTATCTATATGTTTTAGAAAAGCGGTTACAACGAGTTTTTTAATCTATTTGAAAAAAGAAAAAATTTAATCTTCTTTCGAATACTTCGAATATCCACCGAGTAAATTTTTAACATTTCTATGCCCATACTCTTCGGCCATAATTTTAGACGCTTTTGCAGAACGCCCACCACTTCGACAATACACCACATATGTTTTTGAAGAATCAAGTTTGGCTACTTCATCTCTAAAATTATCTTTTCTATAATCAATTTGAATTGCACCTTCAATCATACCTTTTGCAACTTCAGAATCAGTGCGGACATCAAGTAATACTACATCTTCAGAAAGGTTTGCTTCCATATTCTTGAATTCCTCTTGAGTTAAATCGGTGTAAGTAATTGTTTGTTCCTTTTCTTGAGGCTCAGCTTCTGATTTAAGTTTCTCAGAAGAACAGGCTGTTATGAGTACGAGCATAGAACAAGTAAAAAGTATAAGAGAGAGTTTTTTCATGATTATTTTATGAGTTTGAATGCCAATCAAAAATATAGTTTTTAGAAGTCAATTAATGAATTAATTATTCCATATATCTAATTATCAACTTGGTTATCTTCTTTTTTTCTAATAATCATTTATTAAACCATTTTTCTTTAATGAGTACCATTGCTCACGAACGATTTGAAGCCGTTATAGGACTGGAAGTACACGCCCAGTTATTAACAAAAAGTTAAGCTTTTGCACCTGTTGCGCCTATTTATGGAGAGGCTCCCAATACGATGGTTACCCCATTGTGTTTAGGTCACCCAGGAACCTTGCCTGTAGTGAACGAAAATTTAGTTCGCTATATCATTAAAATGGGCTTAGCTACAAACTGTAGCATTGCAGAAAAATCCATTTTTGCTAGAAAAAATTACTTTTATCCAGATTTGCCGAAAGGCTATCAAATATCGCAATTCGAAACGCCTATTTGTTTCGATGGATACCTCGATATTGAACTTGAAGAATACAACAAGCGCATTGGTCTTACTCGTATTCACATGGAAGAGGATGCTGGAAAATCTATTCATGATCAAGATCCATACAACACGTT
>JAYPYN010000024.1:0-3161 GCA_038154605.1 Balneolaceae bacterium | reverse complement strand
TTAGTGGATTTGAATAGAGCGTGTACACCATTGATCGAAATAGTATCAGAACCTGATTTACGTACACCACAAGAAGCCTATGCATATTTGACTAAAATCAAACAAATTGTGCAGTATTTAGAAGTGTGTGATGGAAATATGGAGGAAGGGTCACTCCGGTGTGACGCTAATGTATCAGTTCGACCTCGAGGGCGAGAGAAATTTGGTACTAGAACAGAGTTGAAAAATATGAACTCTTTTAGAAATGTGGAAAAAGCCATTCATTTCGAAATCTATCGCCAAATAGAATTGATTGAAAGTGGTGGAGAAGTAGTACAGCAAACGAGATTATGGGATACGTCAAAAAATCAAACCCGAATTATGCGATCCAAAGAAGAAGCGCATGATTATCGCTATTTCCCAGAACCTGATTTACCCCCCATTATTGTAACTACTGAGTTGTTAGATGAAATTCGAACAGAACTACCTGAATTGGCTGATGTACGTCAAAAACGTTTTGTGAATGACTACGGAATGAGTGAGGTTGATGCAATTACACTTACAGAGGATAGATACCTAGCCGACTTCTTCGAAGAAATAGCTAAAGAAGCGGGTAATGCAAAAGCAGCATCGAATCTAGTTTTAAGTGAGGTGCTTCGCATTCTGAATGAACAAAGCATCCATATTAAGGAATTCCCGGTAAGCGCATCACGACTTGCAGAGCTTATCAACCTTAAGGAGAATGACAAAATAAATTCTTCTGCCATGCAGAACATTTTCAATGCTATGCTTGACGAAGACAAACCTGCCGAAGAATTAGCAAAACAAATGAATTTAATTCAAGTTTCAGATTCTGGATTTTTGGAAGACTTAGTAGATGAAATTATTAAGAATAATCCAGACGAAGTAGAGCGATTTAGAGGAGGTAAAAAACAATTAATGGGCTTTTTTGTTGGACAGGCTATGAAAGCTTCTAAAGGAAAAGCAAATCCTAAAATGATAACTCAAATGGTTCAAAAAAAATTACAAGGATAATTTCTAATGCGAAATGTACAATATCTATGCATTCTATTTATGGTTACCTGTATTTCATGAATTTTTGATTTACAATAGACTAAATGCAAACGATCCAATAGATACTCTTTTTTTTGGAGAAACAGATACCACCGGATTACTTAAAGGGGTTATTCCATTTCAGTCGCCAGGGGCTTATCCCGCCCAACTAAATAGAAATGGGCACAATCTCGCAACTTTTCGTTTTCTACTAGCTGATAAAGATACAATTAGCCTTTCTGCTGAGTTGCCCGGACTTGAACAAACACTTTTTATTGATTCTCGTGAACAACGTGCTATGAAACGTTATAATAGGGTAGATGCAAGTTTTAAACGGGTAAATAAGTTTATTCAAGCAGGTAAAATTCCTGCAGATGAAATCCCTCCGGAATTGAAAAAATTTGCAGATTTGTATTGGCAAGTCTTTGAAGAGCGAAAAGGCACTTTTGCATCTAAATTAGCTTTCGAAAATGGTATTACCTTATTGCAGGTAGTTGATCAGAACCAGATGATGGCTAAAATAAATAGCTCTTTTGATGAAGAATATGCATTTGGAATGGCAATTACGTTAGGAAAGAAATTCGTAGCAGATTCAAGAGGATTTGATCACACCATTACTTATCTAGATTCGGTTCAGAATTTATCATCCAATAAAACTATTAAAGCAGCCTTTGAGCAAGCAATAATTAAATTACATTTAGATAGCCTATATATTAACGAAGCAAAACAATTGCTTAGCAAGTATAAACGCAGGTATGAGGATAAAGAAGAACATTCAATTTGGTATGAAAATATCTATTTCGAATTATATGAATTAACACCTGGTGAGCCAGCTCCAGACTTTGAATTTATAACTACAGAAGGCGATACAGTAAATAACCAGTCATTACTTGGGAATCCATTTATTTTGGAATTTACCTTGATGGCAAATAAGTTGTATCAACAACAATACGATGAAAGTACTGTGATATATCAACTTTATAATGCAAAAGGGCTGAACTATTTTACCATACCATTTGATGAAAGCGTAAATACAATCATTGGGTTTTATGAAGAACGCGATCGATTTTGGGCACTCGCAAATCCCCCATCAATAAATTACCAAACTCTAATTGATGATTTTAATTTAGAATTTTATCCAACCCGGATACTCATCGATGCCGATGGAAACATGGTTCGAAAATACATCGGGGAAGAATTTGAAGGAATTATCCCGGGAATAACCGAAACACTAATTACAAAAGAATAATAATATGCGCCGATTTTTAATAGCTGGAAACTGGAAGATGAATTGTGGCCCAGTAGATGCTGCCGACTTACTTGAAGCACTTAAAACCGCCAAACCCCAAATTTCTGAGGATGTTGATGTTTTAGTATGCCCTCCATTTGTAAGCCTAGGCATGAGTGTAACCTATCTTCATGATACCGATATACAAGTTGGAGCACAAAATATTCATTTCGAAGATCATGGAGCTTATACTGGGGAAACCAGTGCCAGCATGCTAACCGAAGCAGGATGTAATTTTGTGCTTATCGGACATTCTGAACGTCGTGAGTATTTTGGTGAAACAGACTCTAGCGTTAATAAAAAAGCAAAAAAAGCAATGGAATATGATTTAGTTCCAGTAATTTGTGTTGGAGAAAGTTTAGACCAGCGTAAGCAAGACATCCATTTCGATTTGGTTAAAAATCAAGTAATTGCTGCATTTGAAAAAATAGACAGCAATGAAGCACTTGACGTAGTAATTGCCTATGAACCTATTTGGGCAATTGGCACAGGGGAAACGGCTACGCCTGAACAAGCACAGGAAATGCATGCTCATATTCGGGCAACATTAGCTGAGATGTACGATCAAGAAACGGCAGATGCAATCAGAATTCTTTACGGCGGAAGTATGAAACCAGCCAATGCCCAAGAATTACTAAGTCAACCCGATGTAGATGGAGGATTGATAGGGGGAGCATCACTCAAAGCCGATGACTTCGCCGCTATCATTACCACTGCAGAGAACTTATCTTAACCACTTCAACAACTCATCTCCTGAAGTAATGTTAGATTTTAAAAAAAAGCTATTTCAGATTAATCAATTCTTGAAAGTAAGTTTCAAATATTGAGCATTAATGTACTG
>JAYPYN010000023.1:18650-19792 GCA_038154605.1 Balneolaceae bacterium | reverse complement strand
GAATATGAAAAAGCAATATTCCTGCTCCGAGCAACTGGACCTTACGCCTGGGCATATTGGATTATGATGTTCTGTAATGTAATTTCTCCACAAGTTTTTTGGTCGAAGAAACTAAGACGTAATGTTGGATTTACTTTTTTCATATCCATCGTTGTTAATATTGGTATGTGGTTCGAACGATTTGTAATCACGGTTACTTCACTTTCAACCGACTATTTGCCATCATCGTGGGATTATTATTCACCAACTGCATGGGACGTATTAACTTACGTGGGAACATTTGGACTCTTCTTTACTATGTTCCTCCTTTTCTTACGATTTTTACCGATGATTGCTATCGCAGAAGTTAAATTAGTTATGCCACAAGGTGATCCTCATAACTATGACGATGAAACCCAAGAATATCATCCTCATATAGAAGAAGTTCCTACACCTAAAGCAGCGAGCGTTTAAGATTATGAGTAGTACAGATACAAAAAAGTTATACGGTATATTAGCCGAATTTAAAAACCCTAAAGCTTTAGTGGATGTTTCGAAAAAAGTAGTTGAAGCAGGCTATGATAAATTCGATACATACTCTCCTTTCCCAATACATGGTATCGATAAAGCAATGAGCTTACCAAAATCGAAACTTGGCTATATTGTAATTGGTCATTCAATTCTTGGATTTACTGGTGCAATTGCAATGATGTATTTTATGTCGGTGATTGACTACCCAATAAATATAAGTGGGAAACCTTTCTTTAACGCACCAGCATGGGTACCTATAACATTCGAATTAACGGTTTTACTCTCAGCGTTTGGCGCCGTCTTTGGTATGTTTTTCTTGAATGGACTCCCTCGATTAAATAATCCATTATTCGAAGTGGAGCGTTTTAAAAAAGCAACCGATGATGGGTTTTTTCTATGCATAGAAGCTAATGACAGTAAATTTCAAGAAGATTTAGTACGCCAGCTATTAAATGATGCAGGTGCGACTTACATCGAGGAAGTTTATGAGTAATAAAACGAATATGAACTCATCTTTTATGAAAATATCAGGCTTACATAAAATCGGTGGTGTATTAATGGTTGGGCTTTTATTAGCAGGATGCCGTGGCACCATCTCTGAAAAACCCGCTATCCATCCCAATATGAACATG
>JAYPYN010000023.1:18141-18640 GCA_038154605.1 Balneolaceae bacterium | reverse complement strand
GATCAGCAGGACAGAAAAGAAGCTCAAGAAATAAACAACTTTTTTGAAGATAAACGCTCAATGCGTCCTCCTGTTGATGGAACTGTTGCTCGTGGATATAGAAAAGCAGATATGGCTTACTATGAAGGAGTAAATGATAAAGGTGAGTGGATTGCAAAAACACCTGTTGACGTCGATCGATCATTTCTTTATAGAGGACAAGAAAGATATGAGATCTTTTGTACTCCTTGCCATGGTAAGGTAGGTGATGGACAAGGAATTATTATGACTGGACAATATGGATATGTGCCAGCGCCAACCTTTCACCAAGAGCGTTTACGAGAAGCACCCGATGGAGAGATCTATTCAGCTATTTATAATGGGGTAAGAAATATGCCTTCTTATGCGCATCAAGTACCTGTGGAAGACAGATGGGCCATTGTATCATACGTAAGAGCGCTACAAGCAAGCCAATATGTTACCGAAGATGAAATTTCTACCTTTGATGATGTAGATTTAG
>JAYPYN010000023.1:15896-18131 GCA_038154605.1 Balneolaceae bacterium | reverse complement strand
CGGCAGAACAGGAAAAGTTGGCGGAACTTGAAGACGCCAAAAATGCCGCTAATGCAGATATTGTTCCATCTGCTGATTTAGGTAAAGATATTATTACTCAGTACGCATGTGGTGCTTGTCATAACGAAACTGGCGACCCAGGTGGAATTGGACCTACTTGGAAAAACTTAATCGGAAGCGTGGCTGAAGTACTTACATCGGCAGGTGATAAAATTACAATCACCAAAGATGAAGAATATATCATTGAATCTATTGTAAATCCTGAAGCAAAAAAAACTACTGGATACGAAAACGGAGTGATGGTTGCCTACGACTATTTAGCTGATTATGAATTACAGTCTATAGTAGAATACATAAAAACACTATCCGATAATTAAGAACTTGGAAACCTAAAATAATGAGTCATAAACCTACAATAAAAGATTCTTTACAATTTCCAGCCGACAGTAAATTACCTAACATTTTGCTCATTGCCGGACTAATTGGACTAGTTGCTAGCGCAGTCGGTTTTCTAACTGATTTGGAACAATCCCTCTATTCATATTTAGTAAGCTTCGTATTTTTTACTGGAATAGGTTTAGCTTCCGTTTTTATGGTCTTATTCCATCACATAACAAAGTCTAAATGGGGAATTGTAATTCGAAGAATCCCCGAAACCTTCGGTAGTAACTTAAAATGGTGGACACTCGCATTTTTACCAATTCTTGCTGGAATGACGGTATTATATCATCATTGGACTGATGCAAGCTTATTCGATCCGACATCAGATAATTTTGATTATATCGTTGCGAAAAAAGAAGCCTATTTAAACATACCGTTTTTCATCATTCGTCAGGTCATCTACTTCCTTATCTGGGGCTATATAGGCCACAAATTATACAAAGCTTCCATCGAACTAGAAAAAACAGGCGATTGGGGAATTACAAACTTAATGCGTAAGATTAGTGCTCCAGCAATACCATTGTTCGCTTTATCTATAGCATTTGCAAGTTTTGACTGGTTAATGAGTTTAGACCCTCATTGGTTTTCCACAATGTTTGGAGTGTATTTCTTTGCCATTTGTTTCCAAAGTTTTTGGGCTATAATGATTCTTATGGTCTTTTACCTACACTCCAAAGGCCTGCTAAAAAACACTATTGGCCAACCTCATATTTATGATTTAGGTGCATGGCTATTCGCCTTTACCATCTTTTATGCTTACATCGCATTTAGTCAGTTCCTACTTATTTATTACGCAAACTTACCAGAAGAAACTCTTTGGTTTTATCATAGACTAGAAGGGAGTTGGAAATACATCGCATACGGTTTACTTCTTTTCCGTTTTGTACTTCCATTCTTAGTATTGTTAAACAGAGAACAGAAACACAAAAAAAGTGTACTCAAATTTGTAGCAATTGTAGTTGTAATCATGCATTATTTAGAAATTCATTGGATTGCAATGCCTATGTTGAATAAACATGGAATAGAATTTAGCTGGATTGATATATCAACTTTTGTTGGATTAGGTGGAATATTCTTTTGGATGTTTTTTAACAAATTCAAGAAGCATAGCATGATACCTAAAAACGATCCAAAGCTTGACGCTTGTTTAGAGAAAACATATCACCAATAATTATATATTAGTATGTCAGCAAATCATACTTCCGAATTTAAAGCTAAAGCAGCACTAGAAGCTCTAACAAAAAAAAATGATATGTTTGCAGATATTTCTGCAAAATACGGATTAAAGAGTGGTGATCTAGAATCTTGGGTTTCACAATTACAGGAAAACGCACATACCATTTTCTCTTCATCTGGAACTCATAATGCTAGTTCTAGCGAAATAATTGATGTTTCCCTCGAATCAGATAATAATTCGTTTATAACAGCCATAAATTACGGTGCAGAAGAAGAAGGACTTAATATTAGTTCCATTACTAAATGGTCGGTATTTGGCATTGCAGCTGTTATCGTATTTATTGTTGCATTAATACCATTTTCTCAATACGCATTTAACTCCGCTTTAGATGAAGCAAATATCAATTCTACATATTATGATATAACAGAATTGGAAGAAGAAGCCGAAGCTACTTTGAATTCATACGGTGTAGTAGATTTAGAAAAAGGTATTTATAGAATACCAATTGATGAAGCAATCAATAACATAGTATCTAAATAATTATTTTTATATGAATAGAATTGCACTGTTACTATTTACAACAGTGCTCACTTTCTCTTTTCACGTAAACGCACAGT
>JAYPYN010000023.1:15309-15886 GCA_038154605.1 Balneolaceae bacterium | reverse complement strand
GATAACAGAACAATTAGGTGATACCATACCAGCTTCTGCCTCTTTTGCAACAAGTACAGGCGATAGTATTACAATCGCAGACTTACTTTCACTAGGTAAACCTATACTTTTAAATCCTCTATACTACGACTGTCCGATGCTATGTGGACTTGTTATCGATGGTGTGCTAAACGTTGCAAATGATTTAGCTTGGTCACCCAATAAAGAATACATTATAGTTTCATTTAGCATAGATCCATCAGAAAATCATACTATAGCTGCTGAGTACAAACGCCGATACATAGATAAACTAGACAAGACAGACGCACAAGATGGATGGTTTTTTTTAACAGGAAAAAAAACTGAAATTCAAAAATTAGTACATGCTATAGGATTCGAAATTAACGAAATTGAAGATACAGGAGAATTCGCTCACGCTGCAGCTATCATGCTTTTAAGCCCTGATGGTGTTATAACCCGCTATCTTTATGGCATCCAATATGATGAGTTCAGCTTACGGAATGCATTATATGATGCGGCAGGCGGTAAAATTGGAAACACATTAGATAAAATACTTATGTATTGCTATCAATACGAT
>JAYPYN010000023.1:4410-15299 GCA_038154605.1 Balneolaceae bacterium | reverse complement strand
TTCCAACAGTTATGTACCCGTTGCAATTAATATTATGACACTTGGTGGCTTGGCTACACTCATATTTCTTGGTATCTTCCTAGGCCTCCTTTGGCTACGTGAAAAAGGAAACAAACAAACCTCAAACATCGATTTCCAATAATGGGTAGACTATTCGATTTCATGCTCCCGGACAATAAATCTCCACTAACGGCAGACAGTACCGACGGGCTTTTCAATTTCATTTCTGAAGTAAGTCTCTTGCTAATGGTTGGTATAACCATTGCCATGATTTATTTCGCCATCAAATATAAACGTAAATCGGAGGATGATAAAACTCCGGTAATCACTCATAATAATGTACTAGAAATTAGCTGGTCGGTTATTCCATTATTAATAGTAATGGTTGTATTTGGCTGGGGCTATACTGGATGGCTTAATTTAAAAGCTGTACCTAGTGATGCTTATGAAATACAAGCAACCGGTTACAAATGGAATTGGAATTTTAACTACAATAACGGTGCACAAACTTTAAATGAGCTGCATATACCAGCTGGAAGACCTGTAAAAGTAGTAATGCAATCTAGAGATGTATTACATTCTTTCTTTATTCCAGATTATAGGGTTAAGCATGATGTTGTACCTGGCAGGTATACCTATGTTTGGTTCCAAGCTGAAGAGGCTGGAGAATCGGTTATTTTTTGTACAGAATACTGTGGCACCAGCCATTCGGATATGCTAGCTAAAGTAATTGTACACGAACCTGATGACTTTGATGCATGGTTGGAATTGAATGCTGGTGGTATTAAAGGAACTCCTGTAGAACAAGGTGAACAATTAGTTTCTATACAAGGCTGTCAAACATGCCACTCGCTAGATGGCTCACCCAAAATAGGACCTTCTTTTAAAGGAATCTGGGGCAGAGAACAACAGCTAGATGATGGAAGTACCGTAATAGTAGATGAAAACTATATTAAGGAATCCATCTTATACCCAGGCAACAAAATAGTTGCTGGATATCAAAATGTGATGTCGCCTTATGAAGGAAGGCTGGATGATGAAGAAATCACAAACATAATCGAGTATTTAAAAACAATTGAATAATATGGCAATAACAACGGAAACAAAAAAAATGACCACCTTACAGGTTAAACGTTTCAAGCCATCAGAGAATCCTACTAACAACTATTTTACGGATGAGAAAGGAGTTTGGGCGTGGATGACGACGGTTGATCATAAGAAAATTGGCCTTATGTATTTAGTAGCTGTAGGGTTCTTTTTCGCGCTAGCGGGTTTCTTAGCAATAGCACTTAGAACCGAACTTTGGACTCCCGCAAAAACATTCATTGAAGCAGATACCTACAATCAATTATTCACGCTCCATGGTGCAATGATGGTTTTCTTCGTCCTAGTACCAAGTATACCTGCGGCACTAGGAAATTTTGTTCTACCCATGCAACTAGGAGCCAAAGATGTAGCTTTTCCAAGATTAAATTTAGCAAGTTTTTATATCTACGTACTAGGTGCAATTTTTACTTTTGCAGCTCTAGCTTCTGGTGGTTTCGACACGGGCTGGACCTTCTACACACCTTACAGCTCGGATACAAATGCCGCGGGTGTTATATGGGTTACCTTAGGTGTATTCATCTTAGGGTTTTCATCAATCCTTACAGGTACAAACTTTATTACTACCATTCATAAATTAAGAGCTCCAGGTATCACTTGGGATAAACTTCCTTTAAATATCTGGGCATTATATGCTACTTCAATTATTCAGGTATTAGCAACTCCAGTATTGGCTATCACAATATTACTTCTTGCATTTGAAAACATCATGGATATCGGAATTTTCGATCCTGCCAAAGGTGGAGATCCAGTATTATTCCAGCATTTCTTTTGGTTTTATTCCCACCCTGCGGTATATATCATGATTGTGCCTGGCTTTGGAATTATTTCTGAAGTGATTACAACATTTTCTAAAAAAACCATATTTGGATATTGGGCTATTGCACTTTCTTCGTTAGCCATAGCATTTATTGGATTCCTTGTTTGGGGACACCATATGTTTACATCTGGTCAAAGTGCCGTTGCAACCACTGTATTTTCATTTCTTACCTTCCTAGTTGGTATTCCAACAGGAATAAAAATCCTAAATTGGATTGCAACATTATATAAAGGTTCCATACAAATGAAAACCCCTATGCTTTACGTTTTCATTTTCTTATTCCTGTTCTCTATTGGTGGGTTTACAGGAATCACATTAGGGGCATTGTCTGTAGATATCCATTTACATGATACCTATTATGTAGTAGCTCATTTCCATTATGTTATGATGGGTGGAACATTAATGGCTCTGTTAGCAGGTTTACATTACTGGTGGCCTAAAATGACCGGAAAAATGTATAATGAAACGTTAGGAAAAGTTGCTGCATGGCTTATTTTTATTGGGTTTAATATAACTTTCCTTCCTCAATTTGTGATGGGGTCACAAGGCATGCCGCGTAGATACTATAACTACCTAGATCAGTTTACCCCTTTTCATCAAACATCTACCATTGGTTCTTATGTTTTAGGTGTAGCATTCCTTATAATTTTGTTTTACTTACTTCATTCGATTTTTGCTGGTAAGAAAGCCTCTTCCAATCCATGGAATAGCCGTGGATTAGAATGGCAATCAACATCACCCCCAGACTTCCATAATTTTGACCATACCCCAGTAGTAATTCATGGACCGTACGACTACCATAAACCGATGGAAGAATTCCAATTAGGTCTTGCAGTGTCACATAATGGGCATGATGAACATCATGAACACTCACACACTCAAATAAAAGAAGAAAAAGCTTAATACTATAAACGTAAACAATAAATGGCGAATCATTCAGCAAATCATCCTGCTCATGTTCAACACCATTTTGTAGATTCGGATCAACAGTTCGACTCTGCTAAATTAGGAATGTGGGTTTTTCTGGTGAACGAAATACTCTTTTTCGGAGGTCTTTTCTGTGCTTACATCATTTTTAGAGCATGGTATCCAGAACTTTTTACACAAGCAGCACTTCAACTCGATAAGCTATGGGGCGGTGTTAACACTGTTGTACTTATTGGTAGTTCATTAACAGTGGCAATGGCTATTCGATCGGCACAAAGAAATGAAATAAAGGGGCTTAGAATAAATCTTATTATCACTATTCTGCTCGCATGTGTATTTATGGTAATTAAATATTTCGAGTACGAACATAAATTACATTTAGGTATTGCTCCTGGTTCTTTTTGGAATCCAGATCCAGAAGTTACTGCGGTATTAGATCATCCTAAGGCAAATATATTCTTTAGCATTTATTATATGATGACTGGTATTCACGGACTGCATGTTGTTGTAGGAATAGGGCTTATGGTTTGGCTATATGTACGTGCTGGAAAAGGCCATTTTAGTAGTGAATATTACACTCCCGTAGAATTAACAGGTCTATACTGGCACTTGGTTGACTTGATATGGATTTTTCTTTTCCCACTTTTATATTTAATTGAATGAGAGGTTTATAAAAATGAGTGCACACGAACATCACGAACATCATATTGCTTCTGCAAAAATGCTTTGGGCAATTGGTACAGGCCTTTTTATCCTAACCATTTTAACAGTAGTTGTATCATCTTTGGGGCTGCCAAGCCCGCTGGATATTCTCTCCGCTTTAGCAATTGCAGCTTGTAAAGCTTATCTAGTTGCGGCATATTTCATGGCGTTAAAATGGGAAAATAAGTTTAATGCAATTTTACTTATTGGAGCGTTACTCTTTTTCATCTTAATGGTATCAGTTACCCTACTTGATACCATGTACAGAGTGGAAGTAGTTCCTTCTTTCTAAACCCAGATATCCGAAAATATTTAGCCCAGTACATGTGTTGTGCTGGGCTTTTTTGTGTGAAATTGTTTACAAAAATAGCTTTTAGTTTATCTATTGTAGAAATTATATTAAAACAAAATTATGAATCTTTCTACTACTTCATTCGGCCTATTTAATTTATATACCATAGAAACAGGAGATATAAAGCTTGATGGAGGAGCCATGTTTGGGGTAGTACCAAAAACATTATGGTCTAGAGGCATAGCAGCTGATTCTAAAAATAGAATTTCTATGACAATGAGATGCCTACTTATAGAATCCAAAAAAACTGGTAACATTTATTTAATCGATAATGGTGCCGGAACAAAATTTAATGATAAGATGATGGGAATTTACGGTATTGATTATTCTCAAAAGACGCTTAAGAAGTCCCTATCCTTTCATGGTTTTTCTTTTGATCAAATCACGGATATCATTTTCACACATCTCCATTTCGATCATTGTGGGGGAACAACATATTTCGATGCTAACAAGGAATTAGCCTATACCTTTCCCAATGCCACTTATCATATTAATAAGCGACATTGGCAAACAGCTATTCAGCCAAATGCTAGAGAAAAAGCTAGTTTTCTAACTGAAAATATTGGCCCATTACAACAATCCAGCAAACTCCATCTTATAGATGATAATTACCAATTTGAAGATAATTTCTCAACTTATGTCGTAAATGGTCACACTATAGGGCAACAGCTGCCTTTGCTTACCGATAGTAACAGAACTTTTTTATTTGCTGCAGATTTACTGCCAACGCATGTGCATTTACCATTACCTTGGGTTATGGGGTATGATATGTATCCCACAGAAACACTACTTGAAAAAGAACGGTTTATTGACCAAGCATCAGAAAATAATTGGTTTATTTATCTCCAGCACGACCTTGATAAAGAAATAATTACCATTCAAAAGGATGGTAAGAAAGTATCTGTAGCACAAACATTAACCCTAAATGATCTTTGAAAATAATCCAATCTTTCGCCATACTATTATTCTCGAATCATGGTTTGTTAAAATATGAATAAACATTTTCAATCAGTATCAGAGTTTAAAAATGTGCTACTTGCTAGCTATAAAATAATTGAGAGAAAAAAAACTCTTTCCATTATTATTACTTCCATATTTGTGCTTGTTTTATGGCTGATCGTAGGAATACTCATTGAAGAGCGTTTATATTTATCTATTGAAATAAAATCTATTTCGTTACTTAGTAGCTTTTTGTTGGCAGTTTATCTGATTTGGTCGGGAATGAAAAATGCCCACAATAATACATTTAAAGATTTTTACAGAACCTTTAGTTCTACATCTAAATTAAAAGAACTTGGTTATGCACTCGATTTAGATGAGAGTACAAAAGCTAATTCTTTATTGGTTGAAGCTGCAATAGAAAATAATATTAAGTTAATTGATAAGGAAGTATTTGCTTTTGAATTAGAAAAATTTGGTAGCACCCATCCCATAATTCGTAGATTCAATCTTAGACGGATATTTTTCATCTTATCTTTACTGATTGGTGCTTTCACAGTAATTAATTATCAAAAAGCTACCATCCGATACTTTTCATTTTATCAAAGCTTCGATAAACCAAACCCTTATATATACACTCTTCATCCTAAAAATATAACAGTTGAGCAAGGCTCACCGTTAATTATTTCAGCTAATTTCAATGCAGGAATACTGCCTGATGAGATCGATTTGTATGTTAAAACACCCATCGAAAAAGAATTTAGAAAAAAAGGATTAACTAAAAATGGTACTATCTACTCTTCTTCAACATTTAAGCAACATACTCCTCTAGCCTACTTTATAGAAATGGATGGGTTTAGGTCAGAATTATTTGAAATAGCCATTCAAATGCGACCGAGATTTACTGCGCTATATGCAACGGTTATACCCCCTGCATATACAAAGCTAGATACGTCTTTATATGAGTATCCATTTTCTGAAATTAAAGCAATTCAAGGATCTCAAATTACTTTATCAGGAAAAGTAAATAAGCCCCTGAGTAAGTCATATTTACAAACAAGAACCACAGAACATAAACTAAACTTAAATGAAGATCTCTCTTTCGAGTATAATTTAGAATTACTAAAAAAAGATACTGTAACATTTTTTTTAGAGGATATTAATAGATTAATGAATTTAAATCGGTTTCAATTAAATTTAATCCCAATAAAGGATGAATATCCTATAGCAGAAATAGTAAAACCAAAAGCTTCCTATGAAGAAATCGACCCAAAACAAATAGAGATACTCTATAAAACTAGTGATGACTTTGGAATTAAAAAAACAAACCTTAAATATGAATTAAAAAAGGCTTTTGTAGATGATATTTACTCTAATACTATCTCGATGGATGAAAATAACAATTCAATGTTACAAACTTACATCTTTAATGTAGATATATTCAACTTAAGCCCCAAAGATGAATTATCATTTTGGATTCAAACTTCTGATAACGATGCGTTTAATGGATCTAAATCGTCAAGATCCAAAACAATAAATCTAAACATTCCATCACTGATTGAATACTTTGAAGAAATTGATATTAAAGAAAACACTATTGAATCAGAGCTCGAAGATGTTTCCAATTCATTTAACCAGATGCAAGAGCAATACGACTTATTTAAAGAAGAATTGCGTATTAATCCTGAAATAGATTACCAAAGTACTCGCCAATTAGAGGGAATAAACAAAAAACAAGAGCAAATAGAGAAACAGATTGATGAGCTAAATAAAAAGTTTGAAAATCTTAAAAAAGAATTAAATGATCGTGATATCCTCTCGGATGAAACCCTAAAGGCTTATGATGAGCTTCAACAATTAATGAAGGAAATCGATGACCCAGCTTTTAAAAAAGCATTGGAAGCACTGCAGCAAAACTTAAACTCAATGACTCCAGAACAACTTAGAGAGGCAATGGAACTTACAGAGTTTAATGAGCAACTTTACAAAGAGCGGATTGAACGAACCATTGACCTTTTTAAGCAATTAAAGTTAAATGCTGATCTAGAAAATTTAGCCAAATCGTATGAGGACTTATCAAGACAGGAACAACTTGGGGATAAAAATGAGGCGCTTACTAACGAACAAAAACAACAATCATTATTAGATCAAACGGAGCAGTTAGAAGATCAACTTCAAAAACTTGATGAAAATACTACTTCTAAAACTGAACCTTCAATAAATGATCTTCAAAAAATATCCAAAGATAAATTAAATGAAATTAAGGGTGAGCTAAAAGAACGATTAGATCAGATTGAGAATGAAACTGCGAAGAAGGATTCTTCAAATCAGAATGATACATTAGAAGATAAAGCAGATAATAAAGCTTCTAACAAAAACACTGCGACTGAACCTAAACAGGAAGTTCAAGAAAAGTTTGAAGAGCTTGCAAAGATTACAAGGGATATGATATCGAAATTAAATCAACGCCAAAAAAATATCAACATAGCAGGATTACAATATATATTATATGCATTGATTAACCTTTCAAACGAACAAGAAGAACTTATTACCTATGCATCTGAGGCAGAAAGTAAGAGCAATGCTTTTGTTAACTATGCCCGAGATCAACAAAATATATTATACATATTTTCCTCATTATCTGACTCTTTATTCAAGCTTTCCAAAGAAATTCCTTCGTTTTCAAATAGCATAAATAAAGAAAAACTAGAGGTTGAAAAATTAATAGATCGCTCTTTAATTCAATTAGCTGAACGTGATCATTATCAAGCAGCAGTAGCAACACAACAAACTTTGGCTGGTATTAATAAAATTTCCTATTTGCTTATAGATTTGTTAGAACAAATTCAGAATCAAAAAAATGGCGAAGGTGGCTCTGGTAGTGGCATGAGCACGCAACAAATGATTGAGCAAATGCAACAGATGGGACAAAATCAACAGCAAATCAATCAACAAATACAGGATATGATTAATGATATACAAGGTGATCGATTATCAAAGGATCAAATGGAGCGTCTTAATCAATTATCAAAACAGCAAAATGCCATCCGAAAACAATTACAGCAAATACAACAAAATGGAGGGGCTAGAGGGGACGAAATAGGCAGTAAACTTGAACGAATGATTGAACAGATGGAGGAAACTATTAATGATTTACGCGGCGGAGCTGTAGATCCTACGTTAATAAACCGACAGCAAACTATTTTGTCTAGAATGTTAGAAGCTGAAAAAGCCATTCAAGAACGTGATGAAGAAGAACGAAGAGAAGGTAAGAGCGGGAAAGATTTTGAACGAGTATCTCCGCCAGACATTACACTGGAGGAGCTAGAAAAACAAATCCAAAAGCGACTTAACGACCCCAATTTCTCAAAATATTCTCCAGATTATCAACAGTTAATAGAACGATATTTCGAGTTACTTAAAGAAATTGAGAAGAAAAAAGTTAATAATTAAGATTGTATTCAATGATGGAGTGATACGCTTCTAACACTCCATCTGTGGATTTTCCCCTCATTACATTCGCTACTTTCTTTACTGGATTAGCGGCATTAGCCGGGGCAAAGGGTAACTTTACAATTTTTAATGCCGAAATATCTCCGCTAGAATCACCGATGTATGCAATTTCTGAGAGATCGTAACCTAAATGTGAAGCTAACATTTGTATACCTTCTGCTTTGTTGCCCTTTTTTAGAATAATATTTACGGATACCTCTGTAAAATGAACTTCGAAATGCGGATAATGGGCTTGTATGTGTTGCTCTGCAATGTCTCTGATTTCAAAGATTATATTACAATCAGGATTAATGATTCCAATATCGGTAAATTTCGCAAATTCTGATATGCTAAACGGGAATGGAGCAATAAGTTCAGCCTCTGCCCAAGCTTTCAGTTCTTTTACTTCTTCTTGCCTTTCCTTTGTTAGAAAGGGTGTCCAAGTTAATTTATTTTTTTCCACATCATACATTCCGCCCCCACTTTCGAATAAAAAAGGGAGTCTAATACCTAATATTTGAGCCATCGCTTCTGCATAAGGCATGGGGCGACCTGTACAGATACTTAATGGTGGTATATTATCATCAAAATGGCTGTTTAAATTTATCTTTCGAACTTTGGAAAATGCTTGCCAATCTGGGGTTATAAAAGGGTCGGAAATACAACCATCTAAGTCGGTAATAAAAAGCTTTATCATTGTTTACTTTCCCCTATAATTGGGAAAAAGAACAGCTGAAATAAAACAAACCAACGCAATGGCTGCTAACCATTGGTATTGATTTTTAAAATCTGCATATTCTTGACTGGTAAATTCACCTTGTTCAAGGTCATCAATACGAGCTAAAAAAGCATCAATACCGTCATTACCTCTCTCAATGGAGTAGTAGCTTCCACCCGATGAGGATGCAATATCTCTTAATGTTTTAGATTGTAAGCTCGTTGTCACTACTCTCACATCTCTATCTCTTTTATAGCCTATTATTTGCCCTGTTTTTTCTTCATAAAGGGTAATGGTAGTCCCTTGTTGTGTACCTATGCCTAATGTAAACACCGATACATTTGAGTTAACAAGTTCTTCTAAAGATTCCGAGTAAGATTGGCCATGATCTTCTCCATCAGAAATGATAAGTAATACTTTGGCGGCATTTGTTGTGTTTTCTTCAAGTGAATTAAACGCATCTAACGAAGTTTGCATAGCTGCATTAAAATCGGTAGCAGAACTTGGCATCTGATCTGTATCTACAATTTCTAGAAATAGAAGTAATGCAGAATAGTCTAGCGTCATGGGACTTTGTAGATACGCCTCTCCCGTAAAAACTACCAAACCTACTCGATCTCCTTTCAATCGATCGATGAGTCGACGTATTTCAAATTTTGCTTTATCTAGTCTGCTTGGACGAACGTCTTCGGCATTCATACTTGCTGAAAGATCTAAAGCGATAAGCATTTCTACCCCTTTTCGTTTTACCTCTCTAACCTCCGTCCCAATTTTAGGCCCAGCAAGTGAAAGTATAATGCAAATAAAACCGAGGAGTATAAGTGCTGTTTTTACCGTATTTCCAGTTTCCCAAAATCCAATTCTTAGGGATTCAAAAAGGGTTTTATTAAAATACTGATCTTGTATTTTTTGCAAAGATTTTTTTTTCCATCTAACTAAAAGTACTAGAATGGGAATAATTAATAAAAGCCATAAATAAGATATTTCTTGCCAAATCATAAGGAAGTTAAAAAATGCTACTGGTTATGTTTTACTCAGTGTTTTGTATTGGATATATAGTTTTGCTGCATAAACTTATACATCTTTTTGATAAGAATCTCATTCTCACTATAATTTCATCATATCATAAAGTTAAAAACGTACAACAGGTATTATTCCACAAATAAAACTTGTAAATCCATTAAGTTATTACCTGTAGCACCCGTTTTAATTAGCGTTTCCATTTGTTCATGAAAGTGATAAGAATCATTATTAATTATGAATTCTTCTGGATTCAATTTCTTTTTTCGAGCCTTTAACGTAGTAAATGAATCGATGATAGCACCTGCGGCATCGGTTGGTCCGTCTATTCCATCCGTTCCAAGACTAATCATTGATACATCATGTTGCCCTTCTAAAGAAAGTGCACATAATAAGGCCAATTCTTGATTTCTCCCACCCTTTCCTTGTCCTTTCACATCTACATAACTTTCTCCATAGAACACTAGAGCAGCAGGTTTATTTACTGGATAATTTTTACTTAATACTGAGATTGCTTGCGCAGACATCTCTTTTGAAATAACACGTATATCCCCCGAATATGCTTTAGGAGCTACCCAAGTATCATAACCATGCAATTTTAAATACTCTGACACCTGCCCTGCTAAAATCTCTGCAGAATTAATAATTTTAGTTGTATGTGTTTGGAATAGAACCGAATCGGGAGCACTATTTTCTTGAATATCTCCTTCAACTCCTAATTGGATATGTATTTGGACAGAAAGAGGAATTTTGCTCCACAAATCATATGTATGCAATATCAATTCAGCATCCTTAAAACTTGTATTATCACCCAC
>JAYPYN010000023.1:0-4400 GCA_038154605.1 Balneolaceae bacterium | reverse complement strand
CACTTCCAATGGTTGAAATATCATTACCAGGTACATCTGAGATAATCAACGTAGTAAGATTGGTATGAGATAACACCTGCCCAAGTTTACCACCTTTAAGATCACATAAATGCTTACGTACGGTGTTAATCTCTTTAATAGTTGCTCCCGAATCAAGAAGCAACTTAAATGTAATCTCTACATCCTCTATTTCCACCCCATACGGTGGAATTAATAGAAGTGATGAAGCCCCCCCCGATAAACAGAAATAAACAGTATCTCCTTCAGGTATTGATTTTGCGACCTCTAGTAACTCGTAGGAAGCCGCAACATTTTGGCTAGATGGATAAGGATGGGTGCCTTTAAAAACTTGAATATTTTTAATTTTTCTTTCTATTGGCGAGATAATAATTCCATCATAGGGAGTAACTGGTAAGCATTTAATTAATTGATCAGCCATTGCAACAGAAGCCTTTCCTGCACCAAGAATCCACACTCGTACACTATCATCGCGAAATTCGATAGAATCCATACTAGGAATTTGCTTGATGATGTTAATAATTGGCTTAAGATGTATAGACATTTTCTTCTTTAGCCCTTTGATGTTGACCAAATACAATAGATACATATCCTAGTGATGCAAGTGGAATCAAATATCTACATATAAAATCTACAGATATTAATAAAAAATCATACCCTTTTAGTCCAATTACAACGAAAAGCACATTTAATACCCCTGTTGTTAAATGTATGGCAATTAATGCTACATAGTTTTCTTTTTTTGCACCTAGCAAAATTAACCCAAGTGTACCGAACAGCCAATATGAATCAAAAGGCATTCGAAATTGCCATGCTTTTGATTGTGTATCGTCTATTGTATATATAGTAAATGACACGCTAGACTCAGATATATAAGAATAATCTTCATTAATCTGCCCATAAGTTTCTGGAAAAATAGTACCCATATAAACATCGTGCATTTCTTGCCTTAATTCTCTTATTCCAAAGAAATATGCAATAACACAAATACTAACAAGCAGTCCTCTCTTTAAAATACTAAGCATTCTTACTTAATGATTCTGTATCGAAGGAGGTATCACTATACTTAACCCAAATCATCCACATGACAAAAATAACAACATAGAAAATGGTTGTAGTTGAGTAATCATGTGTAAAATCAAAAAATTCAATCCATTCATTTTGGGTAATTACAAGAACTACTATTCGTAAAATATTTACGATATAAATAACTCCAATTCCAATAAGCGTAAAACTCACTCTTTTCTTCCAATCTCCTGGATAAGCAAGAATAAAACCAGCAAACAAACCAATAGCAGAAATACCAGTACAACCATCTACTAACTCAATTCCAGCACTTTCATATATACCTATTATTCTATGCATTGTCCACGTTTCATAACCTAAAAACTGTATAATACCATTACTTACAGCAACAATATTTAGTGAAACCCATTCATCCAAATCACCTTTAGGAAGAAGGTATAATTCATACACTATATACCATAGAATAAAGATGCCCAATGCTTTTAAGATAAATTGAGTGACTGGAGATTTAAATAGTTCCATGTAATATTGATGTTAATTGTTCAACTACGTGCATTTGCATGTTATATGTTAATTCTGGATAGATTGGTAAAGATAGAGCTTGTTGAGCAGCACATACACTATTCGGAAGATTTTCTTTAATATATCCCAATGCAAGATAACATTCTTGGAGGTGCATGGGTATTGGATAATAAACCGCAGATCCAATTCCCTTGTTCTTCAATTTAGACATCACCAAATCTCTATTTTGTACTCTTATCGTGTACTGATGATAGATATGTTTTCCCCCTTGGGCTGGGGCTCCTTCTTTTTCCAAAGGAAGTACCATTTTTTTTGTTGATAGATCACAGGTATAGGAAGATGTGCAACCACATTCGTCACAACAATCTGGCATTGTTTCTACAATACCTGATTCTTGGAACAGGGAATTATAGATCATTGCCTTTTCTCTTCTCTTTGCCGACCATTCATCTAAATGTTTTAGCTTAACAGATAAAATCGCAGCTTGTAAAGCATCTAATCTACTATTCATTCCAATATATTTATTGTGATATTTTGGTCGGGCACCATGCAATCGAAGAATATCTACTTTTTCTGCTAGCTCATCATCTTTCACAGTAATTAAGCCAGCATCTCCATAGGCTCCTAAATTTTTACTTGGAAAGAAACTAAAACAACCAAAATCTCCAAAATTTCCTGCTTTTATACCATTTAGTTCAGAGCCTATAGATTGTGCCGCATCCTCAATTACTTTTAAACCAAATTCAGCCGCTATATTCATAATTCGGGTCATATCTGCCATTTGACCATATAAATGAACTGGGATAATTGCTCTAATTTTTTTTGGATCGATTTTTTCTCTTTTCATTACAGGATGATCACCTTGTAATGCCGCTTCAATTTTTTTTGGATCTATATTAAATGTATGAGGATCAATATCCACAAATATGGGTGTAGCCCCTGCCCTTGATATTGCTCCAGCTGTAGCAAAAAAAGTAAAGGGAGTTGTAATTACATATTCATCGGCTTTTAAATCAATCGCCATCAAGGCGAGTAAGAGTGCATCAGAACCGGAAGCACATCCAAATGCGTGTTCAGAATTACAATAATGTGCAACTTGATGTTCAAAATCCTTTACTGTTTTCCCCATAATAAAAAATTGGGAATCCAATACGTTAGAAACACTCTCATGAATGTCCGCTTTAATAGTTTTATACTGCGCGTTTAAGTCTAATAAAGGAACGTTCATTCTTTAACATATTTTACTTGATCTTTGACTAAACTATATCTTTCTCCCGTTTCAGGGCAATTTCCAAAGCCATGGTCATCGAATTCTAATCTATGGCCTACTTTTGATACCCATCCAATCTGTTTACCAGGATTCCCAACCACTAAGGCAAAATCTTTAACAGGCTTTGTGATAACTGTACCTGCTCCAATAAATGCATATGTACCTATTTCATTTCCGCAAATAATAGTAGCATTTGCCCCTATTGAGGCTCCTTTACGTACGATGGTTCGTATATATTCATCTTTTCTTTCAATCGCACTTCTTGGATTAATAACGTTGGTAAAAACCATACTTGGTCCGCAAAAAACATCGTCTTCTAGTTTAACCGCATCATAAATAGACACATTATTTTGAACACGTACATTATCGCCAAGCTCTACATCATTACCTACATAAACATTCTGACCCAGTACACAGCGTTCACCAATTATTGCGTTTGGCATCACATGTACCCAATGCCATATTTTTGATCCGGCACCAATATTATCGATATTTTCAACAATTGCAGTTGGATGAATAAAAGTTTTCAAATTGTGAATTCTAATTTTACGGTGTTGCTAAAATAAATAAACAAACAGTAAGGTAGTAGACATTTATTCGGATGAAACATATAAATTTTGTCATTGAATGACCTGATATCTACAAACCAGAACCCAATTTATCGGGTGAAGGATCTGCACAATGTTGATCTATCACGAATTCTAGAATGGACGTATTGATTCGTTGATCGCAGGCTAGCCATATAGCAAAGCCACGCACCACAGATGCTGAATCACGTTCAGCATGACCACTTTAAAAAATGGACCCTAACTCAACCCGTCGTCATTCTGGACAAGATCCAGAATCTGTAAGGAGTGATTTGATGATCAAAAGCGCTTACTTAATAAAACCAGCAGCACGATAAATCTTTTCAATTATCCCAACTACTTTTAGTCCATCCAGAGAGGTCGCTGTTGGTTTTTCTCCCTTGACAAGGGTATTGTACACATTTTCTATAATGTAATGGTGATTTGCTGCGCTCCCTTTATATGGTCCATAATCATTGGGTGGATTTGTTGGGGGCAGCACCGGTTTCTCATATCCATCAATATGGCAGTATTCAATCTCATTCATATACTGTCCGCCAATTTTCAAGCTCCCTTTTGTCCCAACTACAGTAATACTACTTTCCATATTTTTATCCCAACAAGACGTCGAATAATTGATGGATCCTATTCCTCCATGTATAAACTCGAATTGCGCAAATCCTGAATCATCGAAATCTCGTAATTCTGGATGAGTAAAATTCTTAACCACTGCTTTTGGATTCACTATATCACCAAACACCCAATACATGATATCCACAAAATGACTGAATTGAGTGAATAATGCTCCCCCATCTTGTTCTCGTGTGCCTTTCCAATTACTGGGTTGGTAGTATCGCGCATCTCTGTTCCAATAACAATTAGTCTGAACCATCAATACGTCACCAATAATGTTCTCTGACACCACCTGTTTTAGCCACATAGAAGGTGGACTAAATCGATTTTGTTTTACTACAAAAACCTGTTTTCCAGTTCTTGCT
>JAYPYN010000022.1:17284-20053 GCA_038154605.1 Balneolaceae bacterium | reverse complement strand
GAGGTGCCGAATTAAACTCAGAAAGTAAAATCGTCAAAGATATTAAAGAATATACCCTCGGTGGGGTTGTATTATTTGATTTTGATATCGAGTCTGGAGAATATGGCAGAAATATTACCGACGCGAATCAATTACTAAAACTTTCCTCTGCTCTTGTAGCATATTCACAAACACCTCCAATTATCGCTATTGATCAAGAAGGGGGAAGGGTTTCTCGTTTAAAAGAAACATCTGGATTTCCTAAAACTAGATCTGCTCAATATCTTGGGACACTCGATAATGAAGATTCCACTCGTTACTACGCAAAAACTATGGCACAAGAATTTATGGTAGTTGGCATTAATACTAATTTTGCTCCTGTTGTGGATGTAAATATTAATCCATCTAATCCAGTTATTGGTAACTATGAGAGAAGTTTTTCCAAGGAAACAGACAAGGTTGTAAAGCATGTGGGATTTGTATTAGACGAGTTTGATAAAGAAGGAATACTAAGTGTGCTAAAGCATTTTCCTGGTCATGGAAGTTCAACCAAAGATTCTCATCTTGGAGTAACTGATGTCACTTCTTTTTGGGACGAATCTGAGTTATTACCTTACAAAACATTATTTAGTAAAAGAAAAATCAATGCAGTAATGACCGCTCATATCTACAACGCTCGTTTAGATTCTGTTTGGCCAGCAACATTATCTGAACGTACCATCCAGGGAATTCTGCGCGATTCACTTGGCTTTAATGGGGTTGTTTTCTCCGATGATATGCAAATGAAAGCAATTAGTGACGAATATGGCCTCGAAACTGCTATTGAACAAAGTTTAAATGCAGGAATTGATATTCTAGTTTTTGCCAATAATCTAGTTTATGAAGAAGATATTGTCCGCAAAGCTATCCAAATCATACAAAAAGGAATTGCAGAAGGGCGAATTAGTGAAACAAAAGTTGATAGTGCACTTGCAAGAGTTGGTAGACTAAAAAAAGAGGTGATTGAAGATTTATGCACGTGTCTAACCTATTAATGACAAACATTCTTCAGGATACCGAATTATTTGTTCGCAAAAAATTGGAAGGGGAAGGTTCAGGCCATGATTGGTGGCATATCTATAGGGTTAGAAATACGGCACTACGTCTTGCAAAAGAAGAAAAGGCCAACCTTTTTGTTGTAGAATTAGCATCTTTATTACATGATATAGCAGATCATAAATTCAATAATGGAGATATTAACATCGGACCAAAAATTGCCGGTGAATGGCTACGTTCTCTAAAAGTTGAAGAACATGACATTGAACATGTAAAAGAAATTATTGCTGACCTTTCGTTTAAAGGAGCAAATGTACCTACACTTATGAAGACCATCGAAGGGAAAGTTGTGCAAGATGCCGACCGACTTGATGCCCTAGGAGCTATTGGTATTGCTCGAGCATTTGCATATGGCGGTTATAGAAATAGAGCCTTATATAATCCTGAAAAAACCCCTATTCAACATAATTCTTTCGATGCTTATAAAAAAAACACAAGCCCTACCATCAATCATTTTTATGAAAAATTATTTTTACTCAAAGAGCGGATGAATACTTCATCGGGAAAAAAGATAGCTGAGGAGCGACATAATGTTATGGTGGAATATGTAAATCGTTTTTATTCTGAATGGGATGGGAAAGCATAATCAAAAAACCATATTAAAAAATACATTAACAATATTTATAAGTGTTATTGTTTCATTGCTGATTTTAGAAATGGGCGTTCGCATTTTTATCCCTCAAGACAAAATGATCACCTGGATACAAATGCATGAACAAGGATTTGTAATGAATCAAAGTGGAGGAACCGCCTTTCATGAATTTGAAAATCGCAGAGCAAACTACAGATTTACATCCCATAGAACTCGTGGAAACAACCAACTAACACAAGATACTTTAACAACACCTATTTTAGTAGTAGGTGATTCTTACACATTTGGTTTATTATTGGATGAAAAAGACACATTTGTCTCACATGTTCAACATTGGATAGACACATCCTATGCCAATGATTTTCAATTCCACAATGCTGCTGTTGGTGGAGCTGGAATGGCCGATTGGCCAGCTTGGATAGAACACTTTGGGAAAGATATAAGCCCAAGTAAGGTTATCTACTTTATGAATAACCAAGATGTAATACGAGCACTTTCAAAAAATTTATTTGTTTTATCAGACACTACGAATCATATCTTGTTATCAAGTCAGCGTTGGGCTCCTCGTACCATGTTTAAAAGTCTCTCATCTAAAGGTTGGTATCGTACGTTACAAGCGCATTCCCATTTAATGAATGTTTTTGTAAAACTTTTATGGAAACATGCTTATTTCAAAGATGTTACTCACAATTTTTCCCATGAAAATTCTACTGTACCCATCCCAAATCATTCGCAACTTACTATAGAAAGCTCTTATTCTTTTAATTTATCAATAGCATTATTACATAGAATGCAAGATTGGTGTAAAAGCAACAATTGTGAATTAATTCTCACAAATACGGGTTATTTCGATCCTATCCATACAGATTCCCATACACTTCGGGTACATAACTACCTCTCTAATACCAACGATTTTAATTATATAGATCTTTACCCATGTGTTTCTAAATCTGTGAATGGGAATTTTTCTACAATCCAAATTGAGAATGATGGACACCCGAATGAACAAGGTGCCGAGTTAATAGCAACATGTTTCATTAACAAATTACCATCCTTATTGGATTTACCATAATTTTAAAAAAATCATTTATTATTACTTCGCA
>JAYPYN010000022.1:2752-17274 GCA_038154605.1 Balneolaceae bacterium | reverse complement strand
GTACTATGACTTTAACCCAACTTTCTTATATCATTGCAGTAGATAAATATCGGCATTTTGCCACTGCGGCTCAGAAAATCTACATCACTCAGCCAACCTTAAGTATGCAAATCCAAAAATTAGAAGATGAACTTGGTCTTCTCATTTTTGATCGTTCAAAATCACCAGTTATTCCAACCGACGTTGGAGCTAAAGTTATAGAACAAGCTAAAATGATTCTCAGAGGTGCAAAACATATACAAGACATAGCATCAGTTACAGAAGGCAGCTTAAAAGGATCATTTAAAATAGGTGTTATCCCAACGGTAGCCCCATATTTGATACCCATTTTCTTGAAAAGCTTTATCGAATCGCATCCTAATATCAATTTGACTTTCGAAGAGGCATTAACTGCCGATATTTTAGAACATTTAGCAGCCGATGAATTGGATGTTGGAATTATTGCTACATCTCCAGGTGGTCATTTTTTAGAAGAGGAATTATTCCTTGAACCTTTTCTTGGCTATGTTTCAGTTGGTCATGAAATTGCAAAGCAAGAAATGTTAGAGATAGAGCATCTACGCTCTGAAAATGTATGGTTACTTAACGAAGGACATTGTTTCAGAGATCAGGTGTTAACTTTATGCAAAAAGGAAAATAAAAAATTACATAACGGGCATGTAGTTTTTGAAAGCGGAAATCTAGAAACCTTAAAACGACTGGTAGAACAAGATTTTGGAGTAACCTTAATGCCTTACTTGGCTATGCAAAATCAAGATTTAAGTAATACAAACGGGGTAATTAAATCATTTAAAGATCCTGTGCCTACACGTAAAATTCGATTGGTGTATAGTAGAGAGTTCTTGAAAAAAAATTTCATAATTAACTTAGCCTCTATTATTAAAAATAATGTACCCGGTTCATTGAAAAAAATTGGAAAAGAATTTGTTCTAGAATAAAAAGAATCAGCTTAATTCTTACTTCTTTATAAGACGAAGACTAAACATATTATCATTTACTGTAACAGATTGGCCGTTTGTAATTTCATTGGTGATACTATTTAAATGAATGTATGTTCTTTTATGAGATATATTTCTTGATGATTTAGATTGTACGATATCACTAGTCCAGTAAAAACCACCGTTTTTTGGCTTTAAAGCTGGGTTGTTATCGAAAAATATCTCTAGTTCTTTTAAATCAACGTTTCTTGATTGAAAACCCGCAAGCTTAAACTCCATATTTTTTGTAAGTTCATTCCACTTTCTTTTTTTAAAAAATGAACAAAGTTCTTCATAATCTGCCAGCGTAGGAATCCTCCAATCTGGAAAACATGCTTCTATACGTTCTGCGCCTTCATACGTGTATAAAAGACCTACTTGCCTCATTGGTTTACTATTAATTTTTGGCATTACAGAATATATCCCAAGATCAATATCAAAATTCTGTGCCGACCAACATTGATCACCAACTTGGATGCCTTTTATTTTTGGCTCCATAAGAGCTAAATTTCTGCTCATCAAGGCAACATGTGATATAGTCTTTTTTAACTCTAATGCTTGTTCTAAAGAGAGATTTTCAAATATAGTGGGCTCTCTCCATAACCATTTACACTCTAAATGTGTAACATCTTCATCAACTTCATGAAGATAAAAAACTACATCTGTATCTACTTTTATCGATTTTGATTCTATTAAAGAAGTAAATTGATGTTTTCTATTTACGGTAACAAAATCCCCACTTACCTCTATAACAAATGAATTTAAGTTTGAATTTTCTTCAACGAAATCCCTTACAAATAAATCGGTTAACACATTTGCGATCATTAGAAAAAATTAATTATTTACCTTTTGTTTTCGGATAAATAGAAAAAATTTTAAGCTCTTCTAGGATTTTTTTAAGACATATTAAAATTTAAAATCTATTAATGAGGTAATTACAACTAATATGAACTGACACGAACTGTCACTCCCTCATCGTAGTTTACTTGATAAACAAAAAGCGGGAACTTTGCTACAAATAATTAAAGACGTTTATCACGGTATATTGCTGCCCGAATTAAGTATTGGATTAGATTATAACGGCACAAATGCAGACCACATTTTTATCTCTCATGCCCATGCCGATCATATGCCAAGAAATAAAAATCTAACGGTGTATTGTACCCCTCCCACTGCACAGTTTATGAAAAAAAGAGGATTCGGTGGGAACATAAAAGAGTTAGAGTTTGGAACACCATTAGAAACACATTCAGCTAGGATAACACTCTATCCAGCAGGCCACATTTTAGGGTCTGCACTTACATTTATAGAATCCGAGCTTGGTTCTGTACTTTATACCGGTGATTTCAAAACTCCGCCTTCTTTGGCCTCAGAAGGCTTTGAATTACCAACGGCACCTGTTGATCAACTTATAACGGAAGCAACGTTTAGCCTTCCAATATACAGATGGAAAACTGAAAAAGAACTTACTTCACAGATTAAGAATTTTGCTTCAACATGCCTAAAAGACGGATTTACCCCCATTTTTACAGCTTATAATTTGGGTAAAGCCCAAGAGTTGATGATTATCCTAAAAGACCTCAATCACCCTATACAAATTCATGGTGCAGGTTTTAAATTATGTGATATTTATGAAGAATTTGGATTTGATCTCGGGAAATACTCCTCTTATGAACGAAAACATTGTGAAGGTAACATTCTTATTTGTCCAAGTTCAGCCTTAGATGCCGGGTTCGCTAGTAATCTAAAAAAAACAAAAATCGCCTATTGTAGTGGATGGGCAAGTAATGAGAGTAAGCAAAGCCAACTTTTAGTTGATGAACGTATTCCTATTAGCGATCATGTTGATTTTTTTGAGCTGATACATGTTTGCCAGAAATTAAATCCAAAAAAAGTATGGATAACTCATACTCCCAATCCTGATGTGGTTCAATATTACTTGAGTAACTTAGGAATACAATCAGAATTCTTAGGTATGGAGGGAGATAATCATGGGTAATCAATACGAAAAGGACATCCCTACCACTCTCGGCTCTTTTATTAGGCTCGCACATTTAGCCCAAACTATAGCATGTACACGTAGCATAACTACAAAAATTAAATTATGTGCATCATATTTCCGAACCTTAAACACTGATGATTTACGTCGAGCAGCACAGTTTCTTGGAGAAGGAGCTTTTTCATCCATTTCTGGGAAGAAAGCCTCTATTTGTCTTCGAACGTTAGCGGTATTGGCCGCCGATTTTTGTGAAATAGATTATGAATTGGTTTTCCGCCCATCAAGAATAGCAACGGGAAGTTCTTCAGAAACCATCCAAAGATTGTTCGAAAATATTCCTTTAGCTAGAAAAAAATGGCGCGCTCAAAATCTATCTCTAAAGGAGGTCGAAGAGTTATTCGAATTATTATTTGCTACTAAAAGTAGAGATGTAAAAAAATCTATGTTATGGGAAAGCTGGACTAAAATGTCTCCATTGGAGATTAAATATATAATCAGGATGTTGGGGCAGGGTTCACTTAGAATAGGATTTGAAACTAAAAGCGTAGTTAGCTCGATTGCAAAAGCTTTTGATAAAGAAATTGAAAAAGTCCGTTATGCGTATATGATTACTGGGAGCATAGGAGCAACCGCCGTTCTTGCATATGAAAATCGATTAGATGATGCCCAATTTAAGCTATTCCATCCATTATCATTTATGTTAGCTAGCCCAATTGAACATAGAGCGGTTGAAAACCTTAACTCGTATATAGCTGAGGAAAAATTCGATGGAATGCGTTGCCAAGTTCATATTTCAGAAAAAAATATCGAATTATTTACGCGCGATTTAAATAATACAACATCTACTTTCCCAGAAATCGTAGCGTTCTTTCACGCAAAACATTTACCAAACTTAGTGTTGGATGGTGAAATATGTGTATTTAAAAATGACATTATTCTTCCTTTTCAACTACTGCAAAAAAGAATGGGGGTAAAAAAACCAAGCGTTAAACTATTATCAGAATATCCTGTTATTTTTGTGAGCTATGATATTTTATTTCTAGATGGACACACCCTATTCAACCAACCATTGATTGAACGTAGATCAAAACTTGAAAAATTATCGAAAACATATCATCTACCAATAACTTCTCAAATGCACATAGAAACGTTAGAGGATGTTGATCGACTATTTAATCAAGCACTAGATAATGGAAATGAAGGGCTAATGCTAAAGAAAAAAACTTCTATTTATGAATATGGTCAACGTCGTAAATCTTGGTTGAAGGTCAAAAAACCAAGTGGCTCGTTAGATACTGTAATTCTGTATGCCCATGCTGGAAGTGGAAAAAGAGGCGGCTCATATTCTGATTTTACACTAGGTATTTCGGTAAAAGATGATGAGCGTTATGAAGAAGAATTTATTCCCATTGGGAAAGCTTATGGTGGCTATTCAAACGAAGAACTAACTAAGTTGAATAAATTAATTAAAGGATTAACCCTAGAGCGCTTTGGGCCTACCCTTTTACTTAAGCCTGAGTTGATGGTAGAATTGGAATTCGAAGACATCCAAATAAACAACCGAACAAAGGCAAAATATACCTTACGTTTGCCAAGATTTAAAGCCATTCGCTGGGATCTTTCTCCTTCCGATGCAGACACTTTAAAAGATGTAGAACGTATGTATGATGCAAAATTAACCAAGAAAAGACATCCCCAGAAAGAAAACTCTAGCTTTATTAGATATTAGATTTTACTTATTTCAGTCATAAAAAACGCAATTTAGGATTGCATTAACCCATATTATTCTCAGTTTTTATATATCGGGTGAACGATTCTTCTTATAGTTCTTTTCTAGTGGAAGCAAAAAAAATCTCGGATTTTCATAAAATTGAACCACCAATCTTTTAACTGTTATGAGTAGCTGGACATTAAAATCTATTCCTCCACATGACTGGTATCTTTGTTTAGATGTAGATTCCTATTTTGATCATGAACATCATCCCGAAACGATGTTTGAAGATGGTTTTACAAGGCCAATTCCTCTTGAGGATAGAGATATAATTGTGACCATTTTCTTTAATGGGGATGTAGATGCTCCAGTGTTTAATATTGAATGCATTGAACCTCTAACTACCCATGAAATTGAGATTGCTAATAAAAGCATTTCCAAGATTTTAGGTGCCCATATGGATATTCGTCCATTGTATGATCAAGCAGGAAACGATCCTGTACTTGCGGATAAATTATCATCTTTATATGGGCTAAAAAGAATGACAAGAGCGAATCTATTTGAGGATATTCAAAATAGAATCGTAGAAATGCAAATGAACCATAAACCAACAGCAAAAAAAATGATGTACGCCATTCGTGAAACTTATGGTACATCCTTAGAATATCGAGGAGGTACATTAGCTGCTTGGCCACGACCGTTTCAATTAATGAAAGCAGATCCTGCTAATATTAGAAAATTAGGCCCCACACTTAGAAAAGGGCAGTATTTGGTGGAGTTAGCGAGTAACATTATTGGGGGAGCAACTGATATAGAATTCCTAACCAGAACCGATCCAGTAACGGCTTATAATACTTTTATTAAAATTAAAGGGATTGGACCAACAGCCGCCCAAGATATTATTATGATGCGTGGTAGAACCGACGCTGTCTTTCCGTCAAACAAACAAAAAGGAGAAGAAAAGGGGCTTCGTAGATGGTTAATTTGGAGCTACGGTGGAGATCCAAATAACTGTACAGAGCAAGAATTTCATGAATTGATTAAACATTGGAAAGGATATGAATCATCAGCACTTGAATTTCTTTATGTTAATTGGATTCTTAATGAGAAAGAAAAAAAAGCATCCAAAAAATAACTCCATTCACTTATTTGTTACATTCCTTGAATCAATCATTGGTAGCATCTGGTTTCAATCTAAATTTTAAGAAGAAATATCCGAGTATCCCACTCAAGAACGATCCTACAAAAATACCAACTTTAGAGTATTCAATAGATTGCATGTCAGAAAATGCTAACCCACTTATAAAGAGCGACATTGTAAATCCAATACCGGTTAGTAGAGCAATTCCATAAAATATAGTCCACACATTTTTTGAATTAGGTAGTGTAACTACTCCTAATTTTTCAGAGACAAATACCGCCAACATAATTCCGGCCTGTTTACCGATAAATAATCCAAATAAAATACCAAGCGTTAAGGTGCTTGAAAACGCAGCACTAAATTGTTCTGCAGATAAAGCAACACCAGCATTTGCGAATGCAAATATGGGCATAATAAAATAGGCAACCATTGGATGTAACCGATGTTCGAGCTTATGAAGTGGTGATTCCATTTTCTCGATATTTTCTTCTATTACATGCATAGCAGATTCCTTTAATTCTTCATTACTTGATGTAAATGATTGTCTAAGAATATCTACCCCATCCTGGAGACCCTGCAACAGCTTCTCTTTGTTTTTGTGAGGGGTTACTGGAACCATAAAACCTAGAATAACACCAGCAATGGTTGCATGCACACCAGATTTCAAGACTGCAATCCATAAAATCAATCCAAAGAATAAATATAAACCTATGGATCGCACATTCGACAAATTCATTGCTAAAAGAATAACAAATGTTACGCCAGCAACACCTAATGCTAGCAATGATATTTTACTGGTGTAAAAAAGCGCAATAATAAGCACGGCAATTAAATCATCTACAACTGCAACAGCTGTTAAAAATACTTTAGCCCATAATGGGATTCGACTGCCTAAAAGAGCTAAAACACCAATAGCAAAAGCTATATCGGTAGCAATCGCAACTGCCCAACCATCAACATACTCGGTGCCCATATTAAAGCCAAAGAAAATAAGACCTGGCACTATAGCTCCTCCAAATGCAGCTATAACTGGCAATAATGCAGATTGAAAGGTAGAAAGCTCACCATATTTTAACTCTCTTTTAATTTCTAATCCTATAAGTAAAAAAAAGATGGCCATTAAGCCATCATTAATCCATAGTATAATTGGTTTTGAGATATTTGCATTGGGTAATCCAACAGTAAATTTGGTTTCAAGACTTTGGAAATAAAACTCTGCTAGGGGAGAATTAGCTACAATTAACGCTAATACGGCGGCTATCATCAATAGAATACCTGAAAATGATTCCGTCTTAATAAATTCTCTAATGGGTGATAAAGAAGAATGAGTATGTTCAGCGTTCATATAATTTTTTCCTTAGGCTATAAATTCTAAAAAAAATTTAACTCTATTAGAGCTTAATTTCATAAAATTAAAATTCTGCAATAGATTTTCTATGCACGTATATCCGCCAAATCATATATAATACCGTTAAAGGGATTGCAGCATATAGTATTATACCTTGCATTGTACTAACAATGGGAGAGTTAATTGCATTAAGCACCAAATACGTTAAGTATGTTACATAAAAACTTAAAAATAGTGTGCCATCTACCCTTGTTAGATTAAACCCCGCAATAAATATTGGAATACATGCCATACTTACTAATACCATAAAGGGTAGGTCTAATGTTATGGCATCTTTTGAAACTTCTAATACATTTGGAGCAATAATAAGTGTTAATGCTAATGTAAGTAAGACATTATATAAATTTGATCCCATCACATTCGCTACGGCAATATCAGCATTACCTTTTCTAGCTGCTGATAATGAAGTAGCAACTTCTGGTAAAGATGTTCCAATTGAAATAATAGTTAATCCAATCACTAGTTCGGACAAACCTAAAATACGTGCAATGATTACTGCACTATCAACCATCCAATTAGAACCAAGTACAATTAATGCTAAACCAATGAGTAATAAACCACCATTTTTGATGTAAAAAAATGCACCTTTTTCCAATTCATCTGGTGATAAATCGTATTGGAAAGCTTCGTCCTCATTTTCTTCTTCACCAGAATTATTCTTGATTTGTACAAAAGTGAAATACGAATATGCCAGAAAACCCATAAGTAGAATAACGCCATCAATCGTAGATAACTCTCCATCTAAAGACATTAGATATACAGCTACACTTAGTGAAATAACGATGGGCACATCAATTCTTATCACTCTCCTAGTAATATTTATAGGTGATATTATCGCTGTTATTCCAAGAATGAGAAGGATATTCGCAATGTTACTACCAATGATATTCCCAAGAACTAAATCTGCACTTCCACTAAAAGCAGCTTTAATACTTATTGCTAGTTCAGGGGCTCCTGTTGCAAAAGCAACAACAGTTAAGCCCATTATTAGCGGGGATACTCCCCATTTTAATCCAAAATGATCGACTGCTTTTAAGAAAAGTTCAGCGCCGGTAATAAGGCCAACCAAGCCAAGTACAAATAGAAGAATAGTCATCCAATATATTTAAGTGATGTGATAAGTTAAGGAACATCATATCAACTAGAAATGAATTAATCGAAAGATAAATTAGCAAACAATGTTTTGTTTAATTCATCATATCTCATTTTAGTGAGTCATTTCGGCTCTATCAAGTGTTAGAACAAAATCGATAAATATATAAAGCCTCAATTATAATAATCCGTATCCTGCAATCCATTGACTTCCAATAAATTTACTAGTATGTTTGTCGCGCATTTGGGTGTACTCTACTCGTTAGAATACTTAATAGGGAATTCGGTGTAAATCCGAGACTATCCCCGTAGCTGTAAGCTCAAAATAGCTTCAAATAAATCCATGCCACTTTACGATTTTTACGTTTGGGAAGGCCATTTTGAAGTTGAGTAAGTCAGAAGACCTGCCTAATAGCAATAACATTCACAGGCTTTCGGAGGAAGAGCCGGGAATATACTAACCTTGGCTTACTACCTAGTTAATGTAAACCCATCTTTATAAACCGAGAGCTCATTGGTTAAACATATATATACTACCTATGAGCAAATTTCTACAAACACTCTTAATTGGGCTATTGTGCACCCAACTTACACAAGCACAAACACAAGTTGCTGATACTTTAGAATTGGGAGAAATTACAGTTACTGCATCCAAAATTCCAATTTCACTTCGAGAAACTACAAAACCGGTAATTACTATTGATCAGTTATTAATTTCCCAAAGTTCTGGTAAAAACCTATCACAAATATTGGATGAACAAGCCGGTATAAATGTAAATGGAGTAAATAGTAATCCTGGACTCAATAAAAATCTATATGTACAAGGTGCAGAAAGTAAGTACACTCTATTTTTGATTGATGGGTTAGCAGTACAAGACCCAAACGGATTTGGCGGTGCTTCTGATCTCCGAAATTTTTCACTAGAAAACATAGAGCGCATAGAAATAGTAAAAGGTAGCATGAGTACTTTATATGGATCTGATGCTATAGCTGGCGTTGTTAATATCATCACAAAAAAACCAGATTCTGAAGCATTAAACATACAGGGAAATGCATCATACGGGGCTTATAACACTTATAATACTGGTATTGGAATGAATGGAAGTATGAAAGGAGGATCCTATTCTATTAATTTTAACAGAGAAGTTACTGATGGTATTAGCGAGGCTAAAGACAGTACCAACACAAGTAATTTTGATGATGACGGTTTCGAACGAAATTCATTGAATGTAGAAACTACAATTCATCCAATCAAAGGATTAAGTATCACTCCTATTCTTAATTACTCTGGATTTGATGGAAAATACGACTCTGGTTCCTTCACAGATGCTTCTAATACTTATACATCACATCTCTTTAATCCAGGAATTCGTATCAACTATAAAAATGAAGCTTTAGCTGTATACGCTGGATACAATTTCACTGGGAGCGATTATTCCTACACCTCTGCTTTAGGTACCGATGAATATGACGGTGATTTACAAAATTTTGATACTTTTGCCTCCTATTCTCTTACAACAAAAATAAAATTTTTAACTGGATTCAACTACCAAAAGCTAAAAATTAGTGGACAACAAACTATAGTTGATAATGCACATTCCGATATTTACAGCCCTTATTTCACTACCATTTTAACTGATATATTTGGCTTCAGTTTTGAAGCTGGAATTCGCTTGAATAATCATAGTGAATTTGGTAACAACACTACCTATGGCATATCCACTTCATATAATCTACTTGATCTAGCAAAAATTTTAGCTTCCTACGGAACGGGATTCCGAGCACCAAGCTTACTTCAGCTTTTTGGTCCTTTTGGAGCAAATCCTAATCTTGATCCAGAAACAAGTAACTATTTCAATATTGGAACAGAAAGTTATCTTTTCGAGAACCAAGTCAAAATCGGCATTAACTACTTCAATCGTAGTATCGAAGATGTTATTGATTATACAAATACTTATGTTAACCAAGATAAACAAAAAGATTCTGGTTTAGAAGCTACTTTTAATTTTATCGTCAATCCACAAATGACAATGAGTGGAAATTATAATTACTTAACAGGAGAATCTTCTTCTTTAGATGAAAATGGTAATACAACGATAACTGATTACTTAATTCGCCGCCCCAAACACAGTTTTGGCTTAGGGATTATTACAAACCTCATTCCTGAACTTACTATTCGTGTAAATGTAAACTACCTTGGAGAACGTAAAGATCTTTTCTATGGCCCTACAATTACAGAGGTTGATCTAGATGCTTATCTTCTACTTAATCTACATGCACAATACCAACTCTTAAATAAAAAGTTAACAATATTTGTAGATGGCCGAAATTTAACGGATACTGACTATACGGAAGTTTATGGATATTCAACCCTTGGTTTTAATTCGAAACTAGGGCTTCGTTTTAATTTTTAAAAATAAATTATGAAACATATAAAACTCGATTACAAAGATACCGCAATTCTATTATTTATAGTTACAACTGCGATTTGGAGAATACTAATGTATTCCATTCCGCACATATCAGCAGTAAGCAATTTTAGTCCGTTAGGAGCAATGGCTCTTTTTGGAGGAGCTTATTTTACCCGCTGGAAAGGAATGGCTTTCCCAATACTTACACTATGGTTAAGCGATATTTTTCTTAATAGAATAGTGTTTTATGGAGAATGGATTTTATTCTATGAGGACTTTATGTGGGTTTATGGCGCATTTGCATTAATGGCTCTCATAGGCAGATGGCTACAAACCAATAAAAGTATAAATCGATTTTTAGGATCTTCACTCGCTATCGTATTTATTCATTGGATAGTAACCGATATCGGCGTTTGGTTAGGTAGTAGTATCTACCCTCAAACATTATCTGGATTATGGGCATGTTTAGTTGCAGCCATTCCTTATGAAATAAATTTCCTTGCAGGTACATTATTTTATGGAATAATTCTTTTTGGAAGCTTCGAAATTCTGAAAAGAAAAATACCAGCTTTACAACCAATTCAACAATCAGTTCAGTAGAATGAAAGCATGTTCTTTCCTTCCTGCAGCAACCCAAATGATCTACGACATGGGGCTTCAACATATGTTAGAAGCGGTAACATTCGAATGCCCTCCACAGGCATTGGCAGAGAAACCAGCCGTAGTTCGTTGTTATTTGGAAGGAAAGAATTATTCTAGTATCCAAATTGATACTATTTTTTCAAAGAGTAAATCAGAAGGCAAAAGCTTGTACTATGTAGAAGAAACATTGCTTCAAGAAATTCAACCGGATGTAATTTTTACTCAAGATGTGTGCGAAGTATGCCAGATTGATACAGAAACAACTGCACGTGCAGTTGATAAGTTAGATAAAGAAGTAAAACTAGTGGCATTATTACCACAATCACTTACTGATGTATTCGATACTGCATTAACCATTGCAAAAGCTTTAGATAAAGAAGAAAATGCCTATGTATATCTTGAAACATTAAATAAGAGATTAAAGAATATTCTTGATACACTTCGAGCCCATAATGCACCATTAAAACGTATTTCTTTATTAGAATGGGTAGATCCAATCTATAACTGTGGTCACTGGATTCCCCATCAAATCGCCTATGCCGGTGGTGTTGATATGCTTTCCAATCCCTCGGGTGATAGCATTGTTACTGAATGGCAAAAAATTGTCGCCTATGATCCAGAAGTGTTAATAATTGCCCCTTGTGGATTCGATACACATCGTAGCCTTAAGGAAATGGAAATACTTAGTTCAAAAAAAGAATGGGCTCAGCTCAAAGCGGTACAGAATAACGCTGTTTTTATTGCTGATTTCGATTTATTCACACAACCGTCTGCTAGTACTCTTGTTGATGGAATCGAATTACTAGCTTCACTTTTTCACCCAGAAATTTTTGAACTCCCCCAAGCCTTAAAACGTAAAGTTCAGCATTTTACACAGTTAGAACCTACTTTTTAATATGCTCACATTAATAACGGGAGGTACCCGAAGTGGTAAAAGTACATTCGCCCAAAATCGCGCATTATCATTAAGTAAAACCCCTATTTATATTGCTACTGCCAAAGCGTGGGATGATGAATTCACCCAACGAATTAACAGGCATATTCAAGAGCGCGGACCGGAATGGACCACGTTCGAAGCCCATCAAGAATTACACACATTACCGCTTAAAAATAAAGTAGTTGTAATCGATTGCCTTACGTTGTGGCTTACCAATTATTTTAGTGACTTTAAAATGGACGTAGAGCAATGTTTAGAAGCCTATAAACATGAACTAAATCTACTATTACAGATACAGGCACATTTTATTTTAATTACTAATGAAATAGGAATGGGACTGCATGCTCATAGCGAATCAGGTAGAAAGTTTAGTGACTTGCAAGGCTGGGCTAACCAACATACTGCATCTGTGGCAGAAGAAGTTATTTTCATGGTATCTGGATTACCAATGCAATTAAAACCGTAACTATGTTCCCTCCAATGAATATTCCAACGTTCAATATTACGCCTGCATTGTCAAATTTGGATTCTAAGCTCAAGCAACTTATCGATAATAAAACTAAACCAATTGGAGCATTAGGCTACCTAGAGTCAATTGCATTTAAAATAGGGCGAATTCAACATACCTTAACTCCTACTTTACTAAATCCACATATCGTTGTATTTGCAGGTGACCATGGAATATCGAATTCTGGCGTAAGTGCTTACCCACAAGAAGTTACTTACCAAATGGTTCTTAATTTTTTAAATAATGGAGCTGCCATTAATGTATTTACCAATCAACATAATATTGATCTTACAGTAGTTGATGCGGGTGTAAATCATGATTTTGGCACCATTTCTGATACTAGATTTGTTTCGAAAAAAATAGGAATGGGAACTCGTAATTATTTGGAAGCTCCTGCGATGACTCAAGATGAGCTAGCACAGGCAATATCAGCAGGTGCAGAGATCTGTGCTCAAATACATAAAAAAGGATCAAATATAATCGGATTCGGTGAAATGGGCATTGGAAACACTTCTTCTGCATCACTTATAATGTCTACCCTTTTACAATTACCTTTGGAACAATGTGTGGGAGCAGGCACAGGATTAGATACTATCGGCATCCAGAAAAAAAGAACAATTCTACAAACCGTACTCGATGTTCATTCCTTAAACACTAGCGACCCATTAAACATAATGCAAATAGTTGGCGGATATGAATTGGCTATGATGTTAGGTGCTTTTTTAAAGGCAGGAGAATTAAAAATGCTTATTTTGGTGGATGGATTTATTGCCTCTGCAACGTTTCTTTGTGCTAAATTACTTTCACCAGCTATTTCAGACTATGCACTTTTCACCCATTGCTCGCATGAGTCAGGACACGCCTTATTGCTTGAAGAATGTGCTCAAACTCCGATCTTAGATCTTCAATTACGCCTTGGCGAAGGTACAGGATGTGCGCTTTCATACCCTATTATCGATAGTGCAATAAGATTTTTCAATGAAATGGCTAGTTTTGAATCCGCAAAAGTTGATAAAAAAATTGATGAAGAACGAACTTAAGATTTTCCTAACGTCGGTTATGTTTTATACCCGTATTCCTTGTCCATCTTGGGTAGATCACAGCAAGGAATATCTGAATAAATCATCGCGGTATTTTCCACTTATTGGCTGGATAGTGGGCGGTATTGCTTTTTTAATATTTTATTCTTCACATTTTATATTAGGTACTGAAATAGCCATTTTACTTTCGATGGCAGCTTCGGTTTATGCCACTGGGGCTTTCCATGAAGATGGTTTCGCGGACGTATGCGACGGCTTTGGGGGCGGATGGACATCCGAACAAATTCTCAATATAATGAAAGACAGTAGATTGGGAACCTATGGTGCTGTTGGTTTGATGCTCATTCTACTTTTAAAATTTTTTTTAACGCTCGAAATTGCATCTCTCGCAAAAGTAGATCTATTCGATTTAGCAATTATTCTAATCGCATCTCATTCATTAAGTCGACTCAACGCATTGAGTGTAATTTTATCCATGGATTACGCCCAGTTAGATAGCAAGAGTAAAGTTAAACCCATTGTTCAAGAACTTTCTTTGAAGAATTTTTTTCTTGCATGTTTTTGGGGGTTCATCCCTTTAATTTTTCTTATATCAATGTATAAAAGTATTTATTTATTACTTACTGTAATTCCACTTTTACTAGCAAGAATCTATC
>JAYPYN010000022.1:0-2742 GCA_038154605.1 Balneolaceae bacterium | reverse complement strand
TATAAACGTAAAGTTGATGGGTATACTGGCGAGTGTCTCGGAGCTACTCAGCAGGTATCGGAAGTGATTTTTCTTTGCTCATTTATTGCGATATGCACCTTTATGTAATTCGCCATACCAAACCAGCTATAGAACCCGGCATATGTTATGGACAATTAGACCTTGATGTGGCACAGACTTTTGAAACCGAGGCCAAAGTAACACAATCTAAACTCCCAGAACATGTAGAATATGTGTATTCAAGTCCGTTATTACGATGTAGAAAACTAGCCGATTATCTATATCCAAATAAAGCGTTGTTGGATTCGAGAATTATGGAATATAATTTTGGAGATTGGGAAGGTATTTCTTGGAATAATATTGAACAGAGTGCACTTAGTCATTGGATGGAAAATTATTTAGATACTGCACCCCCAAATGGCGAAACAATGACGTTTATGATACAAAGAATTGATGGATTTATCGAAGAGTTAAAAAAGCTAGATGCTAAAAATATCATCATAATTACCCATTCCGGAGTAATACGAGTGATGCATCATGTGATCGAACATTTAGAAATTGAAGCTACTTTTAATTTATCCGTCGAGTACGGTTCAATACATCGATTTAGCTTATGAAAGCTTCGAAGCTAACAAAAGATAGTAACCACAATTTTTTAGTTTAACCTTCTATTTTAAGAAATGAATAATCAATCCTTATTCCATAAAAAAACCCAATCCATAAAATGAATTGGGTTTTGATACTCATTTAGTTATGAAAGAAATTCATAACAGTTGGCGAGAATAATATTACATCATGCCACCCATGCCGCCCATTCCACCCATATCAGGCATTGGAGGCATAGCTGCACCTTTTTCTTCTGGTTTTTCCGAAATTACTGCTTCAGTAGTAAGTAGTAATCCTGCAACAGAAGCGGCATTTTGCAATGCTGTTCTAGTTACTTTAGTAGGATCGATTACACCAGCTTTAACTAAATCTTCATACACTTCAGTACGTGCATTGTATCCAAAAGCACCTTCACCTTCGTACACTTTTTGAACTACAATTGCGCCTTCAATACCAGCGTTATTGCTAATTGTTCTTAAAGGAGCTTCAACAGCTCTACGAATTATATCGAAGCCTACTTTTTCGTCAGCATTGTCAGCTTCAAGTGCATCTACTGCAGAAACAGTTCTAAGAAGTGCAACTCCACCACCAGGAACAATGCCTTCTTCGACAGCTGCGCGAGTCGCGTGTAATGCATCTTCAACACGAGCTTTCTTTTCTTTCATTTCAACTTCAGAAGCAGCACCGATATAAAGTACAGCAACACCACCACTTAACTTAGCTAAACGCTCTTGTAATTTTTCACGATCATAGTCAGAGGTAGTTGACTCAATTTGTGACTTAATTTGGTTCACACGAGCTTGGATGTCATCTGCATTTCCAGCACCATCAACAACCGTAGTGTTGTCTTTGTCTATGGTTACACTAGCTGCTTTACCTAAATAATCTAGAGTTGCATTTTCTAGTTTGTAACCACGTTCTTCTGAAATTACAGTACCACCTGTTAAAATTGCGATATCTTCTAACATTGCTTTTCTACGATCGCCAAAACCTGGAGCCTTAACAGCTGCGATTTTTAAAGAACCACGAAGTTTATTCACAACTAAAGTTGCAAGAGCTTCGCCTTCTACATCTTCAGCGATAATAAGAAGTGGTTTTCCAGTTTGCACAACTTTTTCAAGTACTGGAAGAAGATCTTTCATGTTTGAAATTTTCTTGTCGAAAATTAAGATGTATGGATCTTCAAGGACGGTTGTCATTTTTTCAGAATCTGTAACAAAATATGGAGAAAGATATCCTCGGTCGAACTGCATACCTTCCACCGTATCAAGCGTAGTATCTGTTCCTTTTGCCTCTTCTACTGTAATAACGCCGTCTTTACCAACTTTTTCCATTGCATCAGCAATTAAGTTACCAATGAATTCGTCGTTATTTGCTGAAATTGTACCTACTTGAGCAATTTCATTCTTATCATCAATTTCTTGGCTCAATTCAGCAAGTGATGCAACAATTGCAGTTACCGCTTTATCGATTCCACGCTTCAAATCCATTGGGTTTGCGCCAGCAGTAACATTTTTTAAACCTGCTGATACAATAGCTTGAGCTAATACAGTAGCGGTTGTAGTACCGTCACCTGCGTTATCAGATGTTTTAGAAGCAACTTCTTTTACCATCTGCGCTCCCATATTTTCTACTTTATCGTCGAGCTCTATTTCTTTAGCAACTGTAACACCGTCTTTAGTTACATTTGGTGCTCCAAACGATTTTTCGATTACAACATTACGTCCACGAGGGCCTAGCGTAACTTTTACTGCATCAGCAAGTTTGTCAACGCCACGCTTTAGGGCATCACGAGCTTCAATATCGTAGTGAACTAATTTTGACATAGTTTTCTTTCCGTTAATTTTTTATTTATTGATTAAAATGATGGGGATCGTGGTTATGAAAGAATTCCCACGATGTCAGATTCACGCATAATTAGGTATTCGTTTCCATCTACAGAAACTTCAGTACCTGCGTATTTTCCGTAGAGTACTTTATCACCTTCTTTAACGGTCATATCAATTTTGTTACCGTTTTCAACTTTTCCTGGACCAACTGCAACTACTGTACCTTGTTGCGGTTTTTCTTTAGCTGTATCAGGAATGTACAGACCAGAGCTGGTTACTTCTTCAGCTACGTCCGCTTGTACTAAAA
>JAYPYN010000021.1:14075-20198 GCA_038154605.1 Balneolaceae bacterium | reverse complement strand
TCAGTTGGTAGAGCACTGGTCTCCAAAACCAGGTGTCGGGAGTTCGAGTCTCTCCGCCCGTGCAAACAAAAAAAATATATGAATAAGCTTACTAAATTTTTCGAGAGCGTTATAGCTGAGTTTAAAAAAGTCAGTTGGCCTACACAACAAGAACTAATTGATAACACAGTAATAACAGTTGTGTTCTCGATAATCCTTTCTGCGTTTATTTTTGGTATAGACCAAGTATATAGCACAGTGCTAGAAGCTATTTATAAACTATGAGTAAAGAACTAGAACATGGTTGGTATGTGGTTAGATGTTTTTCTAGCCATGAAAAAAAAGTTAAAGAGTTCCTCGATAGAGAAATCGAAGAACAAAATCTTGGCGATAAGATAATAGACGTTTTAGTTCCTACGGAAACGGTAGTAGAGATACGTGGAGGGAAAAAACGTACTAGAGAAAAGAATTTTTTCCCTGGATATATATTACTACACACACATTACGACGAAGAGGTTAATAACCTCATACAAAGTGCACCATCTTGTTTAGGTTTCCTTAAAGTAGGAAAAGGACAATTGGTGCCAACACCACTTAAAAAGCACGAAGTCAAACGCATCATTGGTAGAGTGCAAGAAGCTGGTGAAGAACTACGGAACGTTGACATTCCATACACTGAAGGTGATATGGTAAAAGTTATTTCTGGTCCATTTAAAGATTTTGATGGAACTGTACAGGAAGTCAATACCGATAAATTAAAGCTCAGAGTATTAGTGAGCATTTTTGGTAGACGTACCCCCGTAGAGGTGGATGTTAATCAAGTTGAATCCACTACATAAAAAGAACCTAGTTGATGCAAACTAGCTATTACGCGATAAACTGAAGTTATATAATTAGAATAGGATCCTGAGAATCCATGGCTAAAAAAGTTGAAAGAATCCTAAAGCTCCAAATTGTTGGTGGCCAAGCTAACCCTGCACCTCCTGTAGGTCCTGCATTGGGTCAAGCTGGAATTAATATTATGGAGTTTTGTAAAGCCTTTAACGCTAAGACTCAGGACAAGACCGGAACTGTGATTCCTGTTGAGATTACTGTATTCGCTGACAAGTCTTTTACATTTAAAACAAAGACGCCCCCAGCCCCAGTATTACTAAAACAGGCAGCAAATATAAAATCCGGTTCAGGTGAACCAAACCGCGCTAAAGTGGGAACGGTAACCTGGAGCCAATGCAAAGAAATTGCACAGGAAAAAATGGAGGACCTCAATGCGTTCGACATAGATGCTGCTGCAGAAATGATTGCAGGTACGGCTCGTAGTATGGGTCTTAGAGTAAATCGCGACGTTTAAAGGAATTAATAAATGGCGAAAAAAGGAAAAAAATATCAAGCAGCTTTATCAATGATTAATCCAGAAATGGAATATTCATTAGAGGAAGCTTGTGATCTTGTTATTAAAACCTCTTCTACAAGTTTTGATGCATCAGTTGACGTTGACATCCGCTTGGGTGTCGATCCTCGACATGCAGATCAAATGGTACGAGGAACCGTTAGTTTACCTCACGGAACTGGAAAAGAAGTTAAGGTTTTAGCTCTTGTCAATGAGAGTAAACAAGCAGAAGCTACAGAAGCTGGAGCCGACTTTGTTGGCGTTGATGAATACATTACCAAAATTGAAGAGGGTTGGGCAAATATCGATGTGATAATTGCAACACCTGATGTGATGGGAAAACTCGGTAAACTAGGGCGTTTTTTAGGCCCACGTGGTTTAATGCCGAATCCTAAAAGTGGAACTGTAACTATGGATGTAGGAGCAGCTGTTAAACAAGTTAAAGCAGGACAAATCGATTTCCGTGTTGATAAAACTGGAATATTACATACTGCTATTGGCAAAGTAAGTTTTAAGTCTTCTGATCTTCGTGAAAACGCAGAAGCTTTCTTTCAAACAGTAATGCGATTAAAACCATCATCCTCAAAAGGTATATATGTAAAAAGTGTATATCTAAGTTCAACAATGGGACCAAGTATACCAGTAAGTAGAACCGCAGTAACATCTCTTAATTAGGAGGAAATAGATTATGCCTACTGTAGAAAAAAGAGAAATGTTAGATGAAATTGCAGAAAACCTGAAAAAATCAAACGCGATTTATGTCGCAAATTATTCAGGGATGTCTGTTGATGAAGCTAACCAATTACGTGGAGCTTTCCGTAATGGAAATGTCTTCTTTAAGGTATATAAAAACAAGCTAATGAAGCTTGCAATGGAAGAAGTTGGTGGATATGATGATATATTACCTACTTTATACCAACAAAATTGCTTTGCATTTGCAGAAGAAGAATTATCTGCGCCTGCTAAAGTTTTAAAAGAGTTTATTAAAGACAATAAAAAGCCAGAATTTAAAGCCGCAATTATTGACGGTGAATATTTTGGCGAAGATAAACTAGAAACTCTAGCAGCAATGAAGTCCAAGAACGAAATTATTGGCGATGTCCTTGGTTTACTGATGGCGCCAATAACCAATGTAGTTGGTGCATTAAATGCACAAGGTTCTAACATCGTTGGTGCTGTGAAAACAATCGCTGAACAAGGCGATAATTAACCCTTATTCAATTAAAGAAATTAATTAAAAAACAACTGGAGATATAAAATGGCTGACGTTAAAGAATTAGCAGAACAGCTAGTTAACTTAACTATAAAAGAAGCAAATGAGCTTGCTAAAGTTCTTGAAGAAGATTACGATATCAAACCTGCGGCAGCAGCTGTTGCAGTTGCTGGTCCTGCTGGCGGTGGTGACGCCGGTGCAGCTGCTGAAGAGCAAACAGAATTTGATGTAGTACTAACTTCTGCTGGTGCAAAGAAAATTGCTGTAATTAAAGAAGTACGTGGTATTACTGGACTTGGCTTAAAAGAAGCTAAAGAGCTGGTAGATGGTGCGCCAAATACAGTAAAAGAAGCAGCATCTAAAGACGAAGCTGAAGAGATTAAAAACAAGCTTGAAGAAGCTGGAGCTACAGTAGAGCTCAAATAATCTTATGAAAAAATCGCTTTGAGCCAATATCGTGAAAACGGTATTGGCCTTTGGCGTCTATATTACTAAGCCCTAACAAGGTTTAAATTCACCATTACCCTTCAAACTAAAAGGAGAGGTCCTTTTGAGCCAGAAGATGCAAATCATTCCAAATACTTCGCGCCAATCGTTTGGCCGTACCAAGCAAGTACTTGAATATCCAGATTTTCTAGATATACAGTTAGAGTCGTTCGAAAAGTTCGTTCAACTTGATATTGCTCCCAATGAAAGATTAAACCAAGGATTACAAAGAATTTTCCTTGAAAATTTCCCAATTCAAGATACTAGAGAAACACATATTCTTGAATTCCTTTACTATAACGTGGATGTACCAAGATATACATTAAAAGAATGTCAAGATCGTGGATTAACATACTCCGTTCCTCTTAAAGCAAAATTACGCTTGTCTTCTGTGGACGATAGTGATGAAGCTAGTGAAACAATTGAACAGGAAGTATTCTTAGGCGATTTACCTTGGATGACGGATCGAGGAACCTTTATTATTAATGGTGCTGAGCGAGTTATTGTAAGTCAATTACATAGATCACCAGGCGTATTTTTCGGTCAGTCTATTCATCCTAATGGTACACAACTATATTCTGCTAGAGTAATACCTTTCAAAGGTAGTTGGATTGAATTTACGACTGATATTCGTGATGTTCTTTGGGCTTACATCGACAGAAAGAAAAAAATACCAGCTACTACATTATTAAGAGCTCTAGGTTTTTCTACCGATTTAGATTTATTAAATCTATTTCAACTCTCCGAAACTTTAAAAATAGGTACAAAACCAACCTACATAAAAAATCTTGTTGGCAAACGATTAGCAGAAAATATCGTTGTTGAAGAGATGCAAGAAGTGGTTGATGAAGAAACAGGAGAGGTAAGCGAAGCTTTAAACCGCAAAATAATTTTCGAAAGAGATCATGAACTAACTGATGATGATTTCGGAATGCTTAAAGACGCTGATGTTCAAACGGTATTAGTTCAAAAGATTTCAGAAGAAGAATCATCTCGATCTGTTGTAATGAATACGTTACGCAAAGATCCAACTTGGGATGAAACCTCAGCTTTAGGTGAAGTTTATCAGCAAATTAGAGCTGGTGAAATGCCAGATCCTGAAACTTCAAGGGCTATCTTAGAGCGTCTATTTTTTAGTGATAAAAAATACGATTTAGGTGAAGTTGGTAGATATCGACTAAACAAAAGGCTTCATTTAGAGAATACAGATGTACAATATCTTACTAAAGAAGACATTGTAGCTATAATAAGTGAGGTAATTCGCCTAAAGAATATGAAATCTCAAGTTGATGATATTGACCATCTAAGCAATAGACGTATTCGAACAGTAGGAGAGCAACTAGGCCAACAATTTGCAATAGGTTTAGCTCGTATGGCTCGAACCATTAAAGAAAGAATGAACTCTAGAGATGCTGAACAACTAACGCCACAAGATTTAGTTAACGCAAGAACTATTTCAAGTGTTATAAATACATTCTTTGGTACGAATCAGCTTTCTCAGTTTATGGATCAAACAAATCCTTTAGCAGAATTAACGCACAAGCGACGTATGTCTGCGTTAGGTCCAGGAGGGTTAACTCGTGAACGAGCAGGTTTTGAAGTTCGTGATGTCCACTATACCCATTATGGTAGATTATGCCCCATTGAAACACCTGAAGGCCCAAATATTGGATTAATATCATCTTTATGCGTTCATGCGAAAGTAAATGACTTTGGATTCATAGAAACTCCTTATAGGAGAGTAAAAGATGGAAAAGTATCTAATACAATTGATTACCTAGCCGCTGAGCAAGAAGACGAAACCGTAATTGCACAAGCTAACGCTGAATTAGACGAAAACAACCTCTTCAAAAATGAAACAGTATTCTCAAGAATGCGAGAAGGGAATTATTCTCAAGCTCGTATCGATGAAATAGAATACATGGATGTTGCCACAAACCAAATTACATCTTTAGCGGCAGCTTTGATTCCATTTATTGAGCACGATGATGCAAACCGTGCATTGATGGGTTCTAACATGCAACGGCAAGCAGTACCATTACTTAGACCAGAAGCACCTGTAGTTGGAACTGGACTTGAACATAGAGCTGCTAGAGATTCTCGTGCAATTATCACAGCAGAGGCTGATGGTGAAGTTGTATATGTAAGCGCAACTGAAGTTCGAGTGAAATATGATAGAACTGATCAACAACAAAATTGCTATTTCGATGGTGGCGTTAAAAGTTATAAGCTTGAAAAATTCACTAGAACAAACCAAGATACAGCTACAAATCAACGACCAATAGTAAAAGTAGGTGATTTGGTAAAGAAAAATCAGGCGATTGTTGACGGTTGTTCCACTGATGGTGGAGAACTTGCTCTTGGACGAAATCTTCTTGTGGCATTTATGCCTTGGAGAGGATATAATTTTGAGGATGCTATCGTAATTAGTGAACGTATCGTTCAAGAAGACATTTACACTTCCATACACATTACAGAGTTCGAGCAACAAGTTCGTGATACTAAAAGAGGTGAAGAAGAACTTACCCGTGAAATACCAAATGTAAGTGAAGAAGCCACTCGTAATTTAAACGAGAGGGGAATGATTCGAATTGGTGCAAAAATAAACCCAGGCGATATTTTAGTGGGTAAAATTACACCGAAAGGTGAAACCGATCCAACACCAGAAGAAAAATTGTTGCGTGCAATTTTTGGTGATAAAGCAGGAGATGTAAAGGACGCTTCTTTAAAAACACCTCCAGGTGTATCTGGTACTGTAATAAATACAAAGCTTTTCAGTAGAAAAAGAGATGAGCTGGTATCACGAAAAGAAGAGAAAAAACGTGTTGAACAAGAACATGAGCGCCATGCCCAACAATTAGCTGATTTAAATCAACAATGGGCAGATAAAATGTATTCTCTCTTACGGGATAAAACCTCTCCTGGAGTGTATAATTACAGCCGTATAGAACTTATACCTAAAGGTGAGAAATATAAAAAATCGGTATTTGAGGAGCTTGATCCTGTAAATATCAACGAAAATATAGATTGGGCTACTGATCAAGAGCTTGTAAAGCAT
>JAYPYN010000021.1:9563-14065 GCA_038154605.1 Balneolaceae bacterium | reverse complement strand
ATGTTCGACTATTGTTCCACAACTATCGTGAATTACGCCGTGAAATTGATAGTGAAGCCAAGCGCAGAACATTTGCTATACAAGTAGGTGATGAATTACCTCCAGGAATAATTCAAAAAGCAAAGGTTTATGTAGCTAAGAAACGTAAACTTCAAGTTGGTGATAAAATGGCCGGGCGGCACGGTAATAAAGGTGTTGTAGCTAAGATTGTACCTGTTGAAGATATGCCATATATGGAAGATGGAACTCCTGTAGATATATGTTTAAATCCACTTGGTGTGCCATCTCGTATGAATTTAGGGCAAATTTATGAAACCATTCTAGGGTGGGCAGCTAAGAAATTAGGAACCACTTTTGCATCTCCAATCTTTGATGGAGCTAGTATGGATGATGTAAAATCAAAACTTGCACAAGCCGGATTACCAAATGATGGACGTGTAAACCTTATAGATGGACGTTCTGGTGAGCCATTCTCTCAAAAAACAACAGTGGGATATATTTATATGATTAAATTAAATCACCTTGTTCAAGATAAAATGCACTCACGATCAATTGGGCCATATTCACTAATTACGCAGCAACCATTAGGAGGAAAAGCCCAGTTTGGTGGCCAGCGACTTGGTGAAATGGAAGTATGGGCTCTTTATGCATATGGAGCATCAAGCATTTTGAAAGAAATGCTTACTGTGAAGAGTGATGATGTAAAAGGTCGCTCGAAAGTTTATGAAGCCATCGTGAAAGGTGAAAATCTACCTGATGGAGACGTACCAGAATCATTTAAGGTACTACTACGAGAGCTTATGGGTCTCGGCCTTGAAATACACTTGAACTAATAACTGTTAATACAGAATCGGAGGAAAACCCTTGCCAATTACAAAAACATTAGCAGTAACCAACGACTTTAATAGCATTGGCGTATCACTTGCATCTGCTGAAACGATTTTATCACGTTCACATGGGGAAGTATTAACCCCAGAAACAATAAACTACCGAACGTTTAAGCCAGAAATGGATGGTCTTTTCTGTGAGAAAATTTTCGGCCCGGTAAAAGATTATGAATGTCATTGCGGTAAATACAAACGAATTCGCTACAAAGGTATTATTTGTGATCGTTGTGGTGTAGAAGTAACTAGAAAAGCTGTACGTAGAGAGCGGATGGGGCACATTACCCTCACTGTACCAACGGTACACATTTGGTATTTCAAATCATTGCCTAATAAAATTGCTTACTTATTAGGTTTATCATCAAAAGAGTTAGACAGAATTGTTTATTATGAAACATTTGTGATAATTAATCCTGGGTTAGCTAGTGATCTTGGCTATGCGAAAGGCGATTTGATCTCCGAAGAGGAGAAATATGATATCTTTGATCAACTTCCAGAAGATAATTTCGATCTTGATGATGATGATGAAAACAAGTTTATTGTTAAGGAAGGGGCTGACGCACTTGAAGCAATGCTCGCTGATTTGGAACTAGATGATTTAGCTTATCAATTACGCTACGAGGTTAAGAATGAAACCTCACAAATGCGAAAGAAAAAGAAGTTAAAACGCCTTCAAGTAATTGAATCCTTTAGGGCAGCAGCTAAGCATACAGATAACCGACCAGAATGGATGGTACAACGAGTAATCCCTGTAATTCCACCAGAATTGCGACCACTTGTTCCATTAGAAGGCGGACGATTTGCTACTTCAGATCTTAACGATTTATATCGACGTGTAATAATTAGAAACAATCGATTAAAAAGATTGATTGACATTAAGGCACCCGATGTGATTCTTAGAAATGAAAAGCGTATGCTTCAAGAAGCGGTTGATTCACTGTATGATAATTCAAGAAAATCGAATGCAGTACGAACAAATAATCGACCTTTAAAATCATTAAGCGATATGCTTAAAGGTAAAAGTGGACGTTTTCGTCAAAATCTTCTTGGAAAACGCGTTGATTATTCTGGACGATCGGTAATTGTGGTAGGCCCAGAATTAAAAATGCACGAGTGTGGTCTACCAAAAGAAATGGCAGTTGAACTTTACAAGCCATTTATCATTCGACGCTTAATCGAACGCGGATATGTAAAAACAGTAAAATCAGCTAAAAAAGTTGTAGATCGTAGAGATGCAATTGTTTGGGAAGTGCTTGAAAACGTTATTACTGGACATCCAGTAATGTTGAATCGAGCTCCAACTCTTCACAGACTTGGTATTCAAGCATTCCAACCTGTTCTAATTGAGGAAAAAGCGATTCGTCTACATCCGTTGTCGTGTACTGCATTTAATGCAGATTTCGATGGTGATCAAATGGCGGTTCACTTACCATTAAGCCATGACGCGATACTTGAAGCTTCAGTTCTGATGTTAGGATCTCATAATATAATGAGCCCCGCCTCTGGTGGTCCTATTGCAGTTCCATCCCAAGATATGATTTTAGGTTTATACTATTTAACAAAACCTAGAAGCGGACAAGAAGGTGAAGGAAAAACGTTTGCATCTCCCGAAGAGGTAATTGTTGCATACGATCAAGGTAAGATCCACATGCATGCAAAAATAAACGTGAGGATTAATTCCATCAATGCTGATGGTGAAACGGTTAGCGATGTTATAAAAACATCAACCGGTAGAGTTATATTTAATCAGATTGTACCTCAAGAAATGGGGTATATCAATAAAACATTAGGAAAGAAAGAGCTTCGGATACTAATTGGCGATATACACGCAAAAACTGGAACTGCCAAGTGTTCAGCCTTCTTAGATGATATGAAAACCCTAGGATATGAAAATGCTACCAAAGGTGGACTTTCATTTAGCTTAGAGGACATCATTATTCCTGACGCAAAAGCGGAGTTGATCGGTGGAGCAAAAGGTGAAGTAACGGATATCCAAGGACGATACGAAATGGGTTTCATCACCGATAATGAGCGCTACAATCAAGTAATTGACAAATGGACAAGCACAACAAATAGGGTTTCTGAAACTTTATTTAAAGCTCTAGCAGATGACCGTGAAGGTTTTAATCCTGTGTTTATGATGGCTGATTCTGGAGCTCGAGGTTCCAAAGAACAGATTCGTCAGTTAGGTGGTATGCGTGGTCTTATGGCGAAACCACAGAAATCAGGTTTACAACAAGGCAACGAAGTTATTGAAAATCCAATTTTATCTTCATTCAAAGAGGGTTTAAGTGTTTTGGAGTATTTCATCTCAACACACGGTGCTCGTAAAGGTCTAGCAGATACGGCTCTTAAAACTGCAGATGCTGGATATCTCACCAGACGTTTGGTAGATGTTTCTCAGGATGTAATCATTACAGAAGACGATTGTGGTACTCTTCGTGGTATCAAAATGGAAGCTTTAAAGGATAATGAAGACATCATAGAGAGACTTGAAGATCGAATTATTGGACGTTTCTCTTTACACGATATTTATGATCCTATTTCTGATGAGTTGATTTGTGAAGCAAATCAAATGATCGATGAAGTTATCGCCAAAAAAATTGCAGAGACTTCCATTGAACAAGTTGAGATAAGATCGGTATTAACCTGTGAAACTGGAAGAGGTGTATGTGCCAAATGTTATGGTCGTGATCTTGCGCGTGGAACAGTTGTTGAAAAGGGTGAAGCCGTTGGTGTAATAGCTGCTCAATCAATTGGTGAACCTGGCACACAGCTTACACTTCGTACGTTCCACGTTGGTGGTACAGCTTCACGTCTTGAAGCCGACTCACAACATAAAGCTAAATTTAGCGGTAAAGTTGAATTTGAAAATGTTCGTGTTGTGATATATAACGATGGCGAAGAAGAGCATAATGTTGTTCTAAGCAGAGCAGGAGAATTAAAAATTGTGGATGACGAAGGTAAAGTACTTATAAGTTATAACGTACCTTATGGTTCTGAAATGATAGTTGAAGAAGGAGATATGGTACCTAAAGGAGCCCAATTATGTAAATGGGATCCTTACAATGCACTAATCTACTCTGAAATTGACGGAACTTTACAGTACAAAGATATTCTTGAAGGTTTAACTTTCACAGAAGATACAGATGCACAGACTGGACACCGTGAAAAAGTGATTATCGACACCAAAGATCGTGCACTAGTACCAACTCTTTCTATACGTGGTGAAGGCGATATTCTACGCGAAAGCACACTCCCAGTTGATACTCATATTGTAGTTGAAGACGGCGAGAAAGTTAATGCTGGTCAGGTTATTGCAAAAATACCACGTGCTACTTCAAAGTCTAAAGATATAACAGCAGGTTTACCTAGAGTAACTGAATTGTTTGAAGCTCGCTCGCCATCAGATCCAGCAACTGTTTCAGAAATTGATGGTATTGTTGAAATGGGCGGACGTAAAAGAGGTTCTCAAGAAGTAATTGTAAAATCCAAAGATGGTACAGAAGAGAAAAAATATCTCATTTCTTTGAGTAAACACATTCTTGTACAATCAAATGATTTTGTAAAAGCAGGTCAATCTCTTTCTGATGGCACAATACCCGCTCAGGATATATT
>JAYPYN010000021.1:4340-9553 GCA_038154605.1 Balneolaceae bacterium | reverse complement strand
CAATCTTATTTGGTAAACGAAATTCAAGAAGTATATCGCTTGCAGGGTGTTAAAATTAATGATAAACATATCGAAGTTATTGTTAGCACCATGATGCAGAAAGTTGAAATAACTGACTCTGGAGACACCATGTATCTTGAAGGTGATAAAGTTGATCGCTTCGAAGTGAATAAAAGAAACGATGAATTAATTGGTAAGTTTGTAGTAACCAACGAAGGTGGAAGTGAACTGAAAAAAGGTACAATTCTAGACCGTCGTGAGGTCAGAGATATAAATAATCAGTTAATAGTTGATAATAAAGAAGAGTTAGAAACTCGTGAAGCAGAACCTGCCATTTCCAAGCCTATCTTACTTGGAATTACAAGGGCTGCATTATCTACTGAAAGTTGGTTGTCAGCTGCTTCCTTCCAAGAAACAACTAAAGTTCTTACTCAAGCCTCTATAGAAGCCAAGAAAGACTTCTTACGTGGTCTAAAAGAAAATGTAGTTGTAGGGCATAAAGTGCCAGCAGGTACAGGATTGCGAGAATACAGTGATATTATTGTTGGTTCAAAACGCGATATGGAAACAGGTGAGGCAGAAGTTGCTCAAGTATTTGAAACTCTTGGTGGTGATAGTGATGACCCATTAAGTAAATTTGAGTAATAAATACTTTCTATTAAATTTTAAACCCCTCATTTGAGGGGTTTTTTTATTTCAGGAAACTTCGAGATAGTGAAAATAGAGGTATGCCTAATATAGAGTAAATAACAACATTTATATATTTCTAGGAAGAGATTTTACTCCACCCAGCCCCATGGTGCATCTGGAATGTCCATTAATTTTGTTAGATCAAACTTGATGCTGAAATAGCGATCAGTTCCTAATCTTCTCAAATTATAGGTAAAAAACTCCTCCTCCAATTCAATCCACCAAACATTGGTAGCTGCAGCTGGAATTAAGTTAGCAGTTTCAACATCAGCTGGGAAAAATTGAACATTACTTAATCCTACGTTTGGTGAAGTACCACCATATTGAGTAATTTCATCCTCAGAACCATCTTCATGGCGATGATCATGTTTTAAAGTAATTGCAGAATTAGATTTGGTAAATATCCACGTTCTAGATCGATCGTCTCCTACAAAAAAGGGAATTCTAATTTCAGTATCTGAACAATACCGAACATGCATTAGTAACTCCTGACCCCGAAAACTATCATTCTCAGGAGCAGCTATCACTTGAGCAGAGTATGCGTTTCCACACAAAGTTGTCAATTGGTTCCAGAATACTTCATTCGGGGCTGACTTTGATTGAGCAAAAACAGATAAAAAAGGTAAAATTGAAAAAAGAAAAGTAGAAAATAGAGAACGCATATAATTAATTTTAACATGAAAAAAGGAATAGAAAGATGTAGCATATGAATACTAGCTGAATATGCGCACATCGCAAAAAAGTAAATTTTAATAAATTATAATTCTTTCCTTTTAATCTACAACATCCCATATTCACTGACAATCGAACATTTAAATAAGACTTTATGATTCTATCTTCCATCGATTGGGGGATTATCCTTCTTTTCTTCACAATCTTGTTAGGAATTGGCTGGTGGGCATCTAAAACAGCTGGTAAAAATATCAATGAATATTTCTTAGGAGGGCGTACTATGCCTTGGTTGCTATTAGGGGTATATATGGTAGCTACTACTTTTTCCGCAGATACTCCCAATCTAGTTACTGGTTTGGTTCGTGAGAACGGCGTTGCCAATAACTGGGCATGGTGGGCTTTCCTTATCACCGGTATGGTAACAGTTTTCATTTATGCCAAATTATGGAGACGATCAAATCTAACGACTGATCTCGGTATGTATGAATTAAGGTATGGAGGAAAAGCAGGATCTTTTTTGAGAGGCTTTAGAGCTCTTTATTTAGGAGTATTTTTCAATTGTCTAATCATGGGAACAGTTACTCTTGCCGCGATCAAAATTGGATCTATAATGTTTGGGTTACAGCCTTTAACCATTGTAATTAGTATATCTATTATTGTAGTAATTTACTCCGCATTAGGGGGGATTAAAGGAGTTATTTGGGCTGATTTTTTTCAATTTGGTATATCAATGTTTGGAGCATTTTACGCCGCTTATGTGGTGATTCAGGAACCAGAAATTGGGAGCCTCAGCAATCTCATCACTCATCCAAATGTAGCTGATAAAATAAATTTCATTCCAGATATCTCTAACCCTTCAATTTTGATTAGTCTTTTTATAATTCCAATTGCTGTACAATGGTGGGCCGTTTGGTATCCGGGTTCGGAACCAGGTGGTGGAGGGTATATTGCCCAACGAATGTTAGCAGCAAAAGACGAGAAAAATGCGATTGGGGCGACTCTTCTATTCAATATTGCACATTATGCGCTTCGCCCATGGCCATGGATAATTGTGGCACTAGCCTCTCTAGTATTGTATCCAGACTTAATGAGCATAAAACAGGAATTCCCAAATATCGCTGATCAGTACTTGGGTAATGATATTGCTTATCCAGTTATGCTAACGAAACTTGGGCCAGGTTGGTTAGGACTTGTAGTTGCATCACTGATTGCGGCTTTTATGTCAACTATAAGTACGCATTTAAATTGGGGAGCTTCCTACATTGTTAGTGATTTCTATCAACGATTTGTAAAACCAAACGCCTCTGAAAAAGAAATGGTAAATCTTGGACGAGTTGCCACTGTTATCTTAATGATTTTTTCGGCATTTCTTGCACTTACCGTGTTAGAAAATGCAACTCAAGCATTTGATATACTTCTGTTGTCCGGAGCTGGTTCGGGAGCCATTTATTTACTCCGTTGGTTCTGGTGGAGAATTAATGCATGGACAGAAATAGCAGCTATGATTTCGGCTACCGTGGTTGCATTTATTCTAGTATTCTTTGTTCCCAATGAATCGGTGGCAACCGCTTTAATTGATGGATCAACTATTAAATTATTGATCGCAGTCACTATAACTACGGTTGTTTGGGTGTTGGCTACTTTTTTGACTAAACCTGAATCAGAAGAAGTGTTAATTAATTTCGTGAAATCAGTTCATCCTGGAGGGCCAGGTTGGAAAAAAGTGGTTGAACTATCTGGAGATACCTCTATAGAAACTCAAAAAAAATGGGATTTACCATATAGTTTGTTAAATGTATTTCTAGGGTGTGTGGCCATCTATTCAGCTTTATTTTCGACGGGTTATTTTATTTATGGAAATGTAGCATTTGGGCTGTTACTAGGAAGTATTTTCTTTTTTAGTGTATTTCTGATGATCAAAACATGGCCAAAATTAAACTTCAGGTAACATCAACACATCATCAAATTTGAAACATTGTATCAAATCAAAAATGTAGCTTAACATTTTGTATAATATTCAGGGTATCCTGCTTCGCATAGTAACGAGTGACGTACTAAACTAACGTGCGTTTGAGATAAGAGAGAGGATAAAAAAGCGTATAAAAAATGGGAGATAATTAGTATATTAAAAGTCTAAATATCAATTATATAACAAATTGCGCATACCATCATTGACCAGCTTAAGAATATGTTCCAGATGGAACATTCCCGCCACCGAAGCCCTAAAGGTTTCCTCACCAACCTATTCTCTGGACTAATCGCCTACTACTTTACCGGCAAGAAACACTCCCTAACACACACGTGTTCATCGATACCAAACAATGCCTTCTGTTTTCAGCCTTATCTCGAATTCACGTTAATCTATCAATAAATAGATTCATTTAACCAAGCAGGGGGATATATGGCTTATATTATGGCTGTTCGATTTATAACCGATTTTTTGAACGGCAATGTGTACTATAAAACTAAATATCCAAATCATAACTTAGTAAGAGCCAGAAATCAACTAAGAGTTTGTGAGTTATTTTTGGATTACTAAAAAGGATTATTACCGATTAAGATTCTATTATTTTTGCTTAATACGATGGTGAATATCTGATCTTTATCATAAAAATCAATTAAACACCACAAAGTTATCTCTTAAGAATTCTGTACTTCCTGTATTACATTCCCATCAATGAAAAAATCTCTTTTCTAACGTCTTCGTTGATCGATACCGCTAGAATGATAGAAACCAACAGTCCAAAAAGAGCAAAACTTAAATCCTTAAAAACCATTTTAAGTACTTTAGGTAAAGGATGACCTAGAGTTAAGCCTTTACCCATGATGCTCATTCCAATCTCTCTACCAGCTAAAAGACCTAAAAACACCCATGTGGTACTCATAGGAACGGTACTAATGGTGAGTTTATAGATTAATAAAATAGAATAAATAAAATCGATAATGGTTGCTGATCGTATATCGGTAACTCTAGATTTGTCGGTAACAATTTTTTGAATTCTATCCCCTCGCAAATAAAAAAGCAGACCTAATCCAAAAAAGATAAACAAAGCAAATACCAGGAACTGACCAAGGCTTAACGATCGAGGTAAATACACTGCAATATTAGCTGCATCTTGCATTAACCAAACTGCCCAGAGTGTTCCAGAAATAACCCATTGTATAGGTATCCAAATAGCATGTGCTTTAGTATGTGTGAATTTTTTCTCAAAGGTTTTAGTAACTATTAACCAAACAATGAAGCCCAATGCAAATGCTAAAAAATATCCACTTAAACTTTTACCAAGAACACCTGTAATGCTAGAAGCAGAGGTTGCAAAACTACTAAGTAATAAAAAAGTAGTGGAAACGGGCATCCTTAATCGAGTAAGGATTAGAAGAAACAGAGGTGCTGCAACTTGTAAGAAACTAAATTTTTTAGGGCTCTCATCAAAGCCTTTTGATGTTAAGCGTTGGTAACTTACATCTCCGTCGAATAAAAACCAGCTAACAGACACAGTTACTAAAAAAATACCTCCCATGTACAACCAAAGTAACCACCAAGGTCTTTCACCATTAGAAGCAATGAAAGTACCTATAGTTTGGATACTATCATTAGCAATAGCAGAGTAGCCGGCCAAGAAAAACCCTACCCACATAGCAAGATGTGCATAAGGAGTGACAACTCCTGCTACAAAAAAAAGAATGCCTACAAGGCCTATGAATATTCTTTCTTGTTTAATAAGATCTATAAAACCAGTCATAAATCCACTCTGTGAAAGACTTTGATTTGTATTGTTTGATGACATCTCAATGATTAGGTTGTGCTGAATCGGGATAAGGTAAGAGAACTTTATTACAATATCATCGCA
>JAYPYN010000021.1:0-4330 GCA_038154605.1 Balneolaceae bacterium | reverse complement strand
CAATATTAGATTGTTAAGTAATGGGAGCCTAGAATCAGGTATGTTAAGATGTATGTTTAGATAATACTTCTGAGACAGAAGATGCCGTATCTAAGACGGTTTTTTTTAGAGCAATAGGATTCCAATCAAATGTCTTCATGGTGTCAGATACATCAGCATTGTAGGTTATTCCTACAAATGGAAGCATACCTTTTAAATCACTATTAAATTTCGCCATAAATTTAATCAAAAAATTAGGTGCCAATTTAGTATTTACTTTTTCGTAACCATTAGATTTTAAAATTTCTGCCAAAGTTACAAAGGTGTAGGCATCTTCGGTGGTTACAACAAAACGTTTCCCAACGGCATCGTTATTCTCAAGAGCAAGTACATGAATTTTTGCTACATCTCGTACATCAGACATGTTGATGGCTGCCTGTGGGATCATTGGCATTTTGCCTTGAATCAAATCTTTAAACATATTCATCGATTCGCCAGATAAATTACCCGATAGTGTTGGGCCGTACACAGGTCCAGGATTTACCACTACCATTTCAAGTTTGTTTTCACCTTCTTGATTGTTGATGAATTCCCAAGCACTTTGCTCTGCCAATGTTTTACTTTTTACATAAGGCGTGGCATGTTTGGCATGCACATTGGTCCATGTATGTTGATCAATTTCTATGGATTTATTTACATCCCCTAACATAGCCACCATAGAAGAGGTGAGCACAAGTCGTTTAATACCGCTTTTTTTTGCTGCTTTAAGTGCTCTTAGAGTTCCCTCAACCGCTGGTTTAATAAGTTCATTTTCATCTTTTGGTACTTTGCCTACATAAGGTGAAGCAACATGCAATACGTAGTCACAATCAGTCATGGCTTCTTCCCAACCATCATCCTTCAACAAGTTTAACTCACAAAACTCAAGGTTTTTGGTAGTATCTACCTCTTTGGCAATGCCCTTTATTACTTCCTCAGATTTAGAAACACTGCGAACCGATCCTTTAACTTTATATCCTTGTTTTAATAATTCCACAGCACAATGTTGTCCCACATATCCCGAGATTCCCGTTAAGAGTACTTTTTTCATATTGAATAGCCGTATTTTAAATTTAGTTTACGTTTTGAACTGTTTTCATTTATAGTGAATTAATTTAAAAATAAGATAACTTTCGGTTAAGATGTGTTTTTTTATGCGTTATTTTGAAGTTGGTTGAGCATAGAATATTCAAATAGCATAAAATAAAGCCCAAACCTAATTTTTCTATGCCTATTTTGTGAATCATTAATTTCAGAAAAACCCCATTCACGTATATGGCAGTAGATTCTATCTATTCGAAAATATCAGAGCGGTTACAACTATCCGTAAAACAAATCACAACGGTAAGTGCTTTATTAGACGAGGGTGCCACGATTCCGTTTTTAGCACGCTATCGAAAAGAAGTAACAGAGGGCTTAGACGAAGAACAACTACGAGATATTCGGGATCAATTAGAACTTCAACGAACTTTAGAAGCCCGTAAACAAACCGTCTTAACATCCATTGAAGAGCAAGGCAAACTTACCGACGAACTTAAGACTTCAATTTTAGCATGCGATGATCTAGTTCTCCTCGAAGATTTATATTTACCCTATAAACAAAAGCGTAAAACCCGGGGCGATAAAGCCAAAGAAAAAGGCTTAGAACCTTTGGCCGAACTGATTTGGAAACAGGAAGTCACCCAGGGAAATCCTGCTGATTTTGCCAAGAACTACATCGCCCAAGAAAAAGAAGTGCACACCATCGAAGAGGTATGGGCTGGTGCTATTGATATTGTAGCAGAATGGATTAATGAATCGATAGCAGTGAGAGAACAATTACGAAACATTTTTTTCAATCATGCGACCATCTGCACAAAAAAGACCTCAAAAGTAAAAGAGCGTACAAATTTTGAAGATTATTACGATGCAAGTTTTAAAGCAACCCGACTAAAACCTCACCAGATTTTAGCCATCAATCGAGGAGAGCGCGAAAAGATACTATCTGTAAAAACTGAAGTATGGGAAGAACGAACACTGGAAACCATCGATGATATCGTGATCACTAACGAAGATTCTATTTTCACTGGAGAATTGCAAGATTCGGTCGAAGAGGCCTACAAGCGATTACTTTTTCCATCCATAGAGCGCGAACTACGCAATAATCTTACAGAAAAAGCGGATCAACATGCCATAGAAACCTTTGCCACCAATCTTTCTAACTTGTTGATGCAGCCGCCCATTCAGAACAAGGTAATTATGGGGATTGATCCTGCTTATCGAACCGGATGTAAGGTTGCTGTAGTGGATGAAACGGGGAAATATTTCGAAGGAACCACCATTTATCCAACGCCTCCGCAAAAGAAAATAGCCGAGGCTGAAGCGGTATTGGACGCATTGATCAATAAATACAAGGTTAATCTCATTGCGATAGGAAATGGGACAGCGAGCAGAGAGACGGAACAATTTGTGGCTAATTACATTCAGCAAAGTTCGAAGGCAAACACACAGGAACTTAGTTATTTGATAGTAAATGAAGCCGGCGCCTCGGTATACTCGGCTTCGAAGATAGCTAGAGAAGAATTTCCAGAATTGGATGCCGCCCAACGAGGGAATATTTCCATTGCTCGACGTGTGCTTGATCCATTAGCCGAACTTGTAAAAATCGATCCAAAATCCATTGGGGTTGGTCTTTATCAGCATGATATCAATCAAACACAATTATCCTCAAAATTAGATGATGTTGTTGAGTCGTGCGTAAACGAAGTAGGCGTAAATCTGAATACAGCAAGCGCTCCTCTACTTTCTCATATTTCAGGTTTGAGTAAGAAAGTGGCGGATAATATTGTTGCTCACCGAGAACAAGAAGGGATATTCCGTCATCGTGGTGAAATTAAAGATGTAGCTGGAGTTGGAGATTTTCGATTTCAACAAGCAGCGGGATTTCTTCGCATACCCGAAGCAAAAAATCCACTAGATAATACAGGCATCCATCCCGAAAGCTATGCAGCCACAGAACAACTATGCAATGTGTACGGTATTAATTTGGAAACACTATCTCAAGAACGGGATGTGGTGGAATCCAAGCTAACGAACATTCCGATTCCAGAAACGGCACAACAATTAGGAATAGGGGAACCAACTCTTGCATTGATTATTGAACATCTACTAAAGCCAGGTCGTGATCCCCGAGAAGACATGCCGAAACCATTGCTACGTACCGATGTGATGGATATGAACGATCTGAAAGAAGGTCAGAAACTAGAAGGAACCGTTCGTAATGTAGTCGATTTTGGAGCTTTTGTTGATGTGGGCGTAAAACAAGATGGGTTGCTTCATATTTCCAACATGTCGCTCACAGGGCGAAGGATTGAAGATCCCCATTATGTGGTAGGTGTAGGAGACATCATCTCGGTGGAAGTAATAACTCTAGATCTAGAACGAGGAAGAATTGGGCTGAAGTTGGTGTAGGGTGAAATGCCATGGAGCCACGGTGCTTTTTATACTTGTTCAAAGAAATCTTTATACAATTCCTCAGGATTGATTAAAGGAACATGCATCTTCGAAAGATGCTGATGGTCTAGTTTTGCTGTAAAGGCTCCATGTGTTGTAGGAGAGCCACACTTAACAAAATTGCGCCCAAACTAACTGGTATTTCAATTTTGTCATTCTTTAATAGCTCATTAAACTCTTTGATTCCATACGTTGTTATGGTTTCGATACTTGCAATAGGTTTTTTAGCATTTGCTTGTGCTCGTACTTGGGATTTAAAAACATAAATTAGTATTTGATTATTAGTAACTTACGGTTTTCTTAGTTGACATATCGATTAATGGACTGAAATCAGTTATGAATTCATCCAACCCATTTTCACCCTCTAATTTATATTCTTTGTTTAGTGCTTCTTGTTGAATCTTAAAATGTGAAGCAATGTTTCGGATCACCGATTTTGACATTCTTCTCTTGTAATTCAGAATCGAAGAAACTGTACTTTTACCAACACCGGTAATCTTTACCATATCTGTTTGGTTTAATTCATGGTCTTCCATCAATGATTGTAACAGCTGAACAGGATCCATCTCTGAGATTTTAGAATGCTCATCATCCCATGTCTTAATGAGAAGAGATAATAATTCAATTTCATCTTCTCGATCGTTTGCATCAGCGCTAAATGCTATCTCTTCTAATCGATCACAATATTCATAGTACTGCTCTTCAGTCTTAATAACTTTAAATGTTAACTTTTCCATCTCATTTTCCTACCTATAATTTTTGTAATTCTCGACTTTATACTGTTCACCTTTAGCATTCAACAGGTCATACTCTGCATGTG
>JAYPYN010000020.1:4061-20467 GCA_038154605.1 Balneolaceae bacterium | reverse complement strand
CGGCTTGAGTTATAAAATGATTGCTGATAGATTTGATATTTCTATTGATACAGTGAGAGCACATATACGAAATATTTACAAAAAACTACATGTTAACTCAAAAGCAGAGGTGATAACAAAATCTCTAAGAGGGGAAATCTAATCTATTAGCATTATCATGTGATTTTTATATCCCCCAAAAAAAACAATTTTATTTTTAAATTTAAATTAAAGTACATGAGTTTGTAATGAAAGTTCAAATTAAAACCCAAAATATTTTACTTCTTATTATATCAATCAGTTTATTTGGATGCTATACTCAATTACAAGGCCTAGATTATATTTCTCCATCTAGCCAGAAGGAGATAAAAGAGCATAAAACATGGAAAAAATCCAATAAAAAATTAAGAAACTCAGATTATGAAAAATCAGGTAAACTAGGCTACAACGATAAAAAATATGATGTTGTAGAGGATGACTTATATGCAGATGGAGTATATTATAAGGATTATGAAACAGCCAAATGGTACGAAGAAAATTATGCAGAGAAAATATATTGGGAAGGTTACGATGATGGTTTTGATGATGGAATAGATTATGGTTACGATGCTGCACACGATGATTTTTGGCATGGATACCATATCAATAGGCATTTTAGTGGAATGAGCTATAGAAACCATGCAAGATGGAGGTTATCATTTGGCTTTACTACTCATTATTGGATATTTGGATATCATTTTAACCATAACAATTTTTGGATAAGTTCAAGATATCCTATCTGGGGTTTCGATCCTTTTTGGAACTATGATTATTACAATAGTTACTATTCATTCTATAATCATAGATACAATTATCTAATAATTTATAATGATTATCATCATTACTCAAGTACAACAAAAACAGGTAGGGTTAGAAGGAGTGGGCTGATAAGTCGCGGTAATGGAATTCAAAATAGCAATATTAGAAGAACGAGGGATGCTTCAGGTAGTATTTATACTAAAAAGAATGTACGTACGAGAAATGATATTGAAAGTAAACGTCGGAAAAGAGACAATAGCATTAATAATTCTAGATATACTGGGCGTACTAAAAAATCTGAAACAAATGTTGGTTCAAGGACAAGAGGTACCAATAATATTCGCTCAACAAATCGCTCTAGAGATAACAACCGATCATCAGTGCGATCAAGAAGTAATGATCAATCTAGCCAAAGATCTCGGGTAAGAGAAAATAATTCGAGTTCAAGAGATAGGTCTTCTGTAAGAAATTCAAGTTCAAGATCGAGTGATAATAAATCAACAGTAAGAAATAATAGCTCTAGCTCAAGCAGTAGATCAACCGTAAAAAGTTCTAGAAACAATAGGTCTAATTCTTCAGGATCATCTTCTTCATCGAAAAGAAGTAGATCCAAAAGAAATAATTGAAATAAATGAATACAATACTCAATAAGAATCGGATGAAACCAAAGTTTTTCTTTTTAGGATTGTTTTTTTTGGTATTTGTACAATCACTATACGCCCAAGATGGAGCTTATCCCATAAAATATTCATCTTTGGCTCAACAGCTAGTGAATACATCAGTAAATGGAGACCCAAATGCGAATATATTGCCATCTGTTGCTATAGATAATGGATATGCAAGTTTTTTAGACAATCCAGCAAGTATTGCTTTGATTAATGATTCTTATTTTTCTGTTGGTTACTTGTCTAATTTCACCAATAATTTAAATTCTTTCCAAAATAATTCTATAACATCAAATAATCATTTAGGTGGATTAAGTAATATCGGGTTGGTTTATAGTTTACCTACGGTAACTGGTAGTTTAGTGCTTGGGGGAGGGTATACAATTAATAATTCCTTAAATCGAAAAAATAATGTTTATGGAGAAAACACAAGAAGTTCAATAACTGACGAATTTAAAGATCCTTCGTCATATCAAGATATTGCTTATAATACATTTGCTGTAGATTATATAGATGAAGAAGAAAACAATCTTGAATCTATTTTTAGAATAGAAGATGGGAGTAGGAGTTTTGCAGGTATTTTTCAAGATTTTGAAATTTTACAGCAGAGTAATATTGGAGAGCTTTCTTTTTTTGGTGCAACTGAATTTAGAAAAAATTTGTATGTAGGGATATCTTTTGCGCTCGTTTCTGGTTCATACACATTAAGCAGGAGAATGTTAGAACAGGATACTAGAAATGTATATAGTGGAAATTTTTTATTTCAGGATTCGGATGGAAATAATGGAACGGATATTGATGAAATTTCTCTGAATGAAGAAATTGAATTAGAAATAATAGGCGCAAGTGTACGAGCAGGTTTATTATATAAACTCACTCAATTTCTTAATATTGGTGCAAGTTATACTTTTCCAAACAAGGTTTTTATTTCAGAATATTATGATGTTTCATTAAATACACTTTTTGATGATGGAACATTTAGCCAAGACGGATACTACGATGATGAAGTTTTTAATTTCGAAGTACGTAGACCAGAAAAAATTAATTTAGGATTAGCGTTAGTAAACCTTAATGGATTAAGTATTTCTAGTTCTTTAGAAATAGTTGATTACAGGAAAACAGAGCTTAACCTTACCATTGATTCAGGTTTGTCTTCTGATGAGATAGATTATTTAAGGCAAGAACAAGAACATATAGTAAGCCATTATAAAAGAAATTATAACAAGGTAATGAATGCAAGTATAGGGGGTAAATATTTGCTGAAAAATAATGTGGAAACAAGATTTGGTTTTCAACATAAAGTAGGTAAAACTACTCAATTCAGAGCAGATCAGAGTATTTATTCTTTTGGATTGGGGGTTCCAATTACAGAAGTTATAGAGTTGGACGTAACAACACAATATTTACAATGGAAAGATCGTTCTATCGCCTATGAATATTTAAATTCTGAATCCGGAGAATTAATAAGTGAATTTTTCAAAGAAAAAATTTCACAGTTTAATCTCTTAATAGGTTTAAAATTCAAGTTTTGATTAAAGTTATGTCATTTAGGTTATGAGTAGGAGTCTTGTGAATTCAAGTCTCCTATTTTTATGTTCCTTCTTCGCGTAGAATTTCGAGCGGTGGTCTAGCATGAATTCCACGAGTATTTAATAATCCAATAAAAAGAACAAGCAGTATCAATACATTTGCTTCTATAAAAATAATTGTAAAATTGGGCGTGAAATTAATATTAAAAAAGAAGTAACCAATAATTAGGGTTGTTACAATAGATAAAAAGAGTCCAATAAAGGCGGCTATAACTCCTAGAAATGTGTATTCAATAATCTGAATTTTTATCACTTGATTTTTATTCGCCCCTAAAGTTCTTAGTAAAACTGATTCGCGTATTCGTTGAAACCTGCTTGTTGCAGCAGATCCAGCCAGCACAATAAGTCCAGTTACTATACTAAAGAAACCAATAAATTGAATTACGAATGTTATTCTATCAATAAATTCTCTTATGGTACCTACTATTTGGCTAACATCTATTGCAGAAACGTTTGGATAAGCAACAACAATTTCTCTTTGTAGACTTAAGCTAATATCTTGATTTGGGGTACTTACAGTTGTAGCGAAAAATTGAGGCGCAGGTTCAAGCACACCTTTTGGAAATACTACAAAGAAGTTGGGTTCAGGTGTTTGCCAATTAACTTCTCTAGTACTAGAAATATAGCTTATAATTGGTATACCTTGAACATTCCAAATCAATGTATCACCAATGGAAGCGCCTAAATCTTTCATAAGTTCAATCTCTATCGAAATTGGGACAGGTGCATTTAAACTATTTACTGTTCCAATGAATTCACCTTCTAAAAGCGTTTCAGTTTCTATAAGCGAATCTCTATACGTGCTTCTATATTCTCTGTTTAAAGCCCAGCGTTTAGCAACCCTATTGGTGTCATTTAAAATTTCTTGAGTTGTTCTACCTTGTAATGATTCAAGGCGCATGGTTACTATGGGAACATTTTGCATAACATCCAAACCATAATTGGTAATGATCTCATTAACTCCATCATTTTGATCATACTGAATATCAAACATTGCTAAATTTGGTAATTCATCTTCACCTTCAAAATTTATGGTGCCAAGCAATAAATCTTGGGTTAGATATAATGAACTAATTAGGGTTACACCTAAACCAAAAGTCAACAAAAGTGTTGTTGTTTGATTATTAGGGCGATATAAATTTGCTAAACCCTGCCGCCATTCATATGTCCATGAGGAGGGAATGAATATGCGAGCCATGTACATAATTAAAACAGAAATGCTGGTTAAAATTAATAAACACACTCCTAGACCAATGGTAAAGTATACAGCTGTAAGCATATCTTGAAGCATGAGCCATGCATATCCTACAATACCAAAAATTAAAAAGAGTGTTAATAAGGATTTGGTAGCATTGTCCAACACTTGTAATAATTTTATATGTGCTGTTCTAAGTGTGAATAATGGAGGGATTTTCTTTACAGCAAGTAATGGGATTAGAGCAAATGTGGTTGAGATAATTATTCCTGTTAGAAGTCCAAGAAGGATAGAACTCCATGATATAAAAAGCTCTATTTCGACAGGTATGAAATCTTGCACCAAAACAGGGAGGTATAATTGTACTAAAGACCCTAGAATAGCACCAAATAAAGATCCCATAAATCCCATAAATAAAGCCTGAATTAAATAAATAAACAAAGCCTGATTTGAAGAAACACCTAAACAACGTAATATTGCAATAGTTGAAATTTTTTGGCGAACATACACAAAAATTGAACTTGCAATACCGATACCACCTAGCAAAAGTGCAATAAACCCAACTAAATTTAAAAAGTTAGACAGATAGTTAACTGCTTCCCCAATTTCATTCTGTCGTTCAGCAACATCATCGAACCCAAAACTAAGCGTATCTTTCATCGCTTCTAATTCTTCTACAATAACTTTTGCATCTACATTAGGAGGGTATTTAACAAACGTAGTATATAAAAGCCTGCTCCCTCTCTCTAATAAACCTGAAGTTTCAATTCCATCAAAAGGGAGGATTATTCTTGGTCCTAAAAACGATGCTGCCATACTTTGTCCAGGTATATCAATAATCCCTCCTAAAATATGGTACGTATTTAGTCCAATTTTTACAGAATCTCCAACATGTATGTCAAGTTGAAGCATAATCCTATTATCAATATACGCTCCATTCGATTGAGTCCTAAAATTAATGGCTTCTTTAGGGTTGGTTATTAAAGTTCCATAAAATGGAAACTCGGGTTCCGATGCCATGATTTGAGATAACCTTGTAGCTCCATTTTTTGGGAAATAGGCCATTGAATTAAATTCAATCATTCTAGCTTGATTGGGACTTAATGAATCGAGATAGGCTACTACTTCGGGCTGAAGTGGTGCGCTTCTTTGAACTTGTAGATCCGCCCCAAGTAATTCCTTAGTTTGATTATTAATGCTTTCATTTAGATTTTCTCGGAAAGACATAATGGCTACTTGCGCTGCGACACCAACAATAATCGCTCCCATGTATAAAAATAGTTTTCGACGATTAGAGCGTGAATCACGCCAAGCCATCGCAAAAATCCATTTCCAACTCATAACTGAGATACCTCTTGTATTGTTTTTCGGGTATCTGAATCTATTTTTCCATTTTTAATCTTAATAATTCGATCGCATTTTTCTGCGAGTTCTAAATCGTGAGTGACTAGAACAAGCGTTGTTTTTTGGCTCTTATTGAGGTTAAAAATGAGATGTTCAATATGTTGTCCGGTTTCGGTATCTAAGTTGCCTGTTGGTTCATCTGCAAATAAAATTTTCGGTTTGTTAATAAATGCCCGTGCTATGGCTACCCGTTGTTGTTCACCTCCAGAAAGTTGTGTAGGGTAATGATGAGTTCTGTCTCCTAATCCAACTTCATTGAGGAGTTCTTTGGCTCGATCTTTAACTTTTTTGGAAGAATCTCCTCTTAACTCAAGAGGTACCATCACATTTTCAATTGCTGTAAGTGTTGGTATAAGTTGAAAGGTTTGGAATACAAAGCCAATATGTTTATTTCTTACTTTTGCTCGTTCATCTTCGCTTAAAGAGCCTAGCGGAATCCCTTGTAGAACTACTTCTCCTGATGTGGGTTTATCTAATCCAGCACACAAACCCAACAAAGTTGTTTTTCCACTTCCAGAAGGACCAACAATAGCATTTACCGATCCTATTTCTATATCGAAATTAACTTTATTTACAACGGCTAGTTCTCTAGAACCACTTTTAAAAATACGCGTTAATTCTTGTACTTGTAATATTTTAAACACTTTCTAAATTAAATTTTTAATTACATTTAAAACCTGATAAGGAATAAAATTCATTCCGAACAAATTCGTAGCCAATTACGTTATATCTGCCAATTTGTTATGTAAAACTTATAACATCATGATGATGAAAAATAGATTAATATTTTTTTTCTTTTTCTCGATAGTACATTTTTTAATGAATACTTATGCACAGGAAAATAAATCGATTTTAGTATTCGGAGATAGTATTGCTGCAGGATATGGTGTTGAACCTGAACAAGCTTTTCCTGCAGTATTACAAGAAAAAATTGATTCTTTAGGATTATCTTTTGAAGTAATAAATGGGGGTTTGAGTGGTGAAACATCGGCAGGAGGGTTGCGACGTATTTCATGGGTTCTTCAAAGAAAGGTGGATATAATGATTCTTGAACTTGGAGGAAATGACGGGCTTAGGGGTATTGATCTCGACAATACAAAAGAAAACCTACAACAGATTATTTCTATCGCTCAAAGTAAAAATCCAGATATCGAAATTGTAATCGCAGGAATGCAAGTACCACCTAATTTAGGTATAGAATACACAAAAAAATTTGTAGACCTTTATCCTCAATTAGCAAAAGAAAATAAATTGCCGTTAATTCCTCTAATTCTAGATAAAGTTGGAGGATATGATAAATATATGCAGCCCGATCAAATTCACCCCAATGCATTAGGTCATAAAATCGTGGCAAATACTGTATGGGATACTCTCAAAACACTAATAAATTAAGGTTTTTATGAAGAACTTGATTGTTGTCACTTTAATATTTTTTTGTTCGAATGTTGCAGCCCAAACAGAATTAGATTATCTACCAAAAATTTTAATGGTTACTGCTCATCCTGATGATGATGTTATTTTTTCAGCTACGGTATGGAAAACTACTCAATTACTTGGAGGAACAGTTGATTTGGCGCTTTTAACTAATGGCGAAGGAGGATACAAATATTCTACTCTAGGAAACTATATATACAATAAAAAGTTAGACAATGAAGAAGTAGGGCGCGAGTATCTACCTACTATTCGAAAAAAAGAATTGATAGCAGGTGGAGATATTGTAGGCATACGAAATTACTATTTCTTTGATCAGCAAGACTTTTATTACACCTTAGATGTAGAAGAAACACTTCAAAAATGGGATACGGTATGGGTTGTCAATCGATTGGAGGAAATATTGGCGGAACAATCCTATGATTTTCTTTTTTTACTGTTACCTTTTGCAGAATTTCATGGCCATCATAAAGCCTCTACCGTATTGGCTTTAAAAGCATTAGGGCAACTTCCAGTTAACATCAGGCCGATTGCACTCCATGCCTTTGTGCGTAGGGGAGAGAAAGATGCTGGAGTTGAATTTGTAGAACTGCCGGGGCATCCAAACACAAAAGTGATGGAAGGTAAAATTTTCGAATTTAATCGGAATCAAACATTTGGTTTTAAAAACCGGCTTAATTACAATATTATCGCAAATTGGGTTGCCGCAGAACATAAATCACAAGGAACTATGCAGTTATTAATGCAAAATTCCACAGGAATTATCGAACAATATTGGTATTTAGAAATGAACGGCATTAATTCCTTAAAAAAAACAGCTCATTTTTTTGAGGCAATACATAGCGTTCAACCCGACTAATTCTGGATTTTAAATTGTATGCTTATGTTTGAAGTAACACTTACCACTTGATCAAAATCCATAAGGCTTGGAGCGCTTTCCGATATTCTACCACGAAATTCTAAACTAGCAGTTGGAACAGTTGAGACCGAATGTTCACTATAGGTTATACTATATATATTTCCAAGCTTAGCATCAGTTGATAAGGCGATTAGTTTTGCACGTTCTTGGGCGGATTTAATCGCAGAAATTAATGACGCTTTTTTCCCAGCTTCAATTTCTGAACTTGAAAAATTACCACTAAAAGTATCAAAATTATTTTCTATGAGTGTTAATTGAATTTCCTCATATATATCGAAATTTCTAAACGTAACACTTACCTGTTGTTTTGTACGTGAAAAGAAATCATTTTGATTATTTCTATAAATTTTAGTTATTCGAATTGGCTCAAAAATTATGTTCTTTTCCTCAATTTCGAAAATATGTAGTAGTTTTGCTAATAGAGCTTCTTTTTCTTTATGTCTCCTAAACGCTTCCCTTGGAGTCTTTTCTTCTGTGTTTATATTTATTTTGAATACAATAAGATCTGCTGGTAAATACTCTGTTGCACTTATTGAGATATTCAAGGTTCCATTTTCTTGATTCACAATTTGAGCGTTTGATAAACCATTAGTAAAAATCAGAAAAAATAGAATGAAATAGATTTTTTTTGTCATTGTATAATAAATTATTATTGTAAAAATATAATAACTGGTAGAGAGTTTGTTCTTTTGTCATTGTAGTAAAGTTTATCTTTCACTAGATAAACCAATATTGGCTAAAGTAACAGACTTTGTGTTGAAATTAAATTGTTTCTTCACTTCTATCTAGCATGACTTAAAAACAAAACTATTCTATAATTTTTGTGTACGATACAGGCTGTGTAACAATATAATAACTATCAAATATTATAAAGCTGGAGAAGAATTTGCTCCGTTCATCTTCTCTAGTCACGTTTGATTATTCGACAATTAAGATAAATTCATCATATTTATTAGTAATTTAATAACAAAATTATTATAATTAATTATTAAGATTCAAAATAATATTTATGTTTGAACGTAATTAAAAATTTTAAAAAAAAATCTGCAAAAAGAATCATTTTTAGTATTTTTTAAATGAGTAAGTGTTTGGTAGGCCTTACTTAAAAAAGATGAAATAAATACTCATCGAGTTGGAGTAAAAAAAACTACTCATAAAATTAAAACTTAATCAGGACAAAACATGATAAATCATTTACGATGTACAACATTGCTATGTCTAGTTATGATCATTGGATTTGGACAAAATATACTAGCTAATACCAATATTTCTTCCAATGTAGTAATTACAGGACGCGTTTTAGATACAGATGGAGACCCTCTAGTGGGTGTTAACATAAAGGTAAAAGACAAAATAGTTGGGACATCAACCGACTTAAACGGAAATTTTTCCCTTAATGTAAATCAGAACCCACCGCTAACATTGGTCATTTCTATTATTGGATTTAAAACAGTAGAAATAGAAATAACTAATAGCAACGAAAGTATAGACGTTGTGATGGAAGATCAAACAATTTTTGGAAGTGATGTAGTTGTTTCAGCTTCTAGAGTTGAGGAAAACATTCTTCAGTCTCCAGTTTCGATTGAAAAAATTGATATTTTGGATATTCAATCAGCAGCGTCAACAAGTTTTTACGATGCTATTGGTAATTTAAAAGGCGTAGATTTTAGCACCCAAAGTTTAACCTTCAAATACATTAATACAAGAGGTTTTGGTGCGAATGGAAACACCCGTTTCGTACAAATGATAGATGGAATTGATAACCAAGCCCCAGGACTAAATTTTGCTGTAGGTAATATTGTTGGTATTTCAGAGTTAGATCTTGAAAGTGTTGAGCTTATTCCAGGTGCAGCATCTGCATTATATGGGCCTAATGCGATTAATGGTATTTTACTTATGAATAGTAAAAGTGCTTTTGATTATCAAGGGGTATCTCTAAGTATAAAATCAGGTGTAAACCATATTGATAGCAACATTGATGATCCATCTTTCTACCAAGACTTTAGCCTACGATATGCAAAATCATTTAATGATCAATGGGCATTTAAATTAAATGCTTCCTATTTGTGGGCTAAAGATTTTGTGGGAGAAGATTACAGAGATCAAAGTGGGTTGATTGAACGTGGAGCTACTTCAAGAAATGCAGCAGCAATCCCTAGATTATATAATGGAACAAATATTTATGGTGACTTTACAATCACTACAGGAGCCATAGCTGATATAGTAATAGCTTCAGGATCTGCCCCTAATGCTACACCACAACAAATTGCCCTAGCAGACCAAGTAATTGCTACAAGAACATTATTTCCAGATGGAATTGAAGGTGCATTCACACCAACTGGATATACTGAAAATTCTTTTGTTGACAATACTACGGAGTCTATTAAATTTGGAACGGCATTACATTACAGATTTTTAGAAAATTTTGAATTTATAGGGCAATATAATATCGGTTTTGGGTCAACAGTTTATACTGCAAATGATCGATTTGTATTAGATGGCTTTTCCATATGGACAGGTAAGGTTGAGTTAAGGCATCCTGATTTTTATGTGCGTGCTTATACTACTCAAGAAAATGCAGGTGATTCCTATGCTGCCAATACATTGGCATCATTAATTAATCAACAAACATATCTTACTCCTTATTTTTCAGCATTTGCTGGTGCAAGAACACAAGGTTTAACGGTTGAGGAATCTCATGCAGTAGCACGCGGAGCTGCTGATCAAGTACAACTTACTCCTGATAGTGATGCTTTTAAAAATTTAGCTAAACAGATAAGAGATACACCAATCTCAGAGGGTGGTGCTAAATTTTTAGATAAATCAGATTTATATCACGCAGAGGGTTTTTATGATTTTAGCAAGATTATTGACCCCGAAGTAGTTCAAGTAGTGGCAGGTATGAATTTAAGAAGATATGCTCTTAAATCAGAAGGCACTTTATTCGCTTTACAAGATAATGGTGATGAATTTGATATTAACGAGTGGGGAGCATTTGCTCAATTCAGCAGACAAATGATGGATGGAAATTTAGATTTAAGCGCCTCATTCCGATACGATAAAAATGAGTATTTTAATGGTCAGCTCTCACCCAGAGCATCTGCAATTTTTACCATAGCAGAAAATCATAATATTAGAGCTTCTTTCCAGCGTGGATTTAGAATTCCAACAACTCAAGATCAGTTTATTGATTTAGATGTAGTAACTCGTCGTTTAATTGGTTCCAATCCAGCACTAGTTGATCGTTACAACTTTAAAACAAATACAGTATATACTGATGTTGCTGCGGCAAGGAATGCGCTAGCTGGTGGTGCTAGTTTAAATGACGCAATGGCCTTAATGAAAACGTTTAACTTTGAAGATTTTGAACCAGAGAAAATCCAAACATGGGAAATTGGATATAAGGCTCTTTTAGGAAATAAATTGTTTATAGATGCTTATTATTATTTTAGTAACTATACCGACTTTATCGCAGAAGTAACGTTCACTCAAGGTGTTCCTAACGGACTAAAAGTTATGCCTAATGAAAGTACATATTCCGGAGATAATGCTGTTGGTACAAATAACTGGAAACAGTCTGTACTAACTCAAACAGATCCTACTAATCCTAATCAATCTTTTGCGACACAATCGTACGGTTTTGATATAAATGCTGATGGAAATGTAAGATCTCATGGATGGGCAGTTACAGCTGATTACTCACTTTTAGGTGGATACGTTTTAGGCGGCAATATTTCATATAACAAGTTGTTAGATCAGGACGACTTAATTGACCAAGGTTTTCGGGCAAGTTATAATACCCCAGAATGGCGGTACAATGTCAAGTTTGCGAATAGAAAACTTACCGATAATATAGGATTCAATATCACATACCGATGGCAAGATGCTTATGTATGGGAATCATCGATTGGTGATGGTGTAATTGATGCCTTTGGTACTATGGATGCCCAGATTAGTTATAAACTTGATGATTACAATACTATTTTAAAAATAGGTGGAAGTAATATATTAAATGAACGATATACAACATCGCTTGCAAATCCTAACTTAGGTGCTATTTATTACTTTTCTATAACTTTTGACCAACTACTGAACTAATAGGGCTACACAAAATGAAAAAATCATATAAATCAATATTTATCGTACTTGGTCTTGCAGTTATTTTTCATGCATGTGATGGCCAGGGAGAGTCATTAATTAATGAACGTTTAGAGAATAATCCCTTACCAACTGCTGGATCAGTAGGTTCGGCAGATTTCTCTACATTTATAGCAATTGGTAATTCATTATCAGCTGGTTATATGGATGGTGCATTATATGATGACGGACAGAAATACTCTTATCCTGCATTAATTGCAAATCAGATAAATAAAACTTCGGAAGCCCCATTTGCTTTTGCACAACCAGATATAAATTCTGTTAAAGGATTTAATACCACGGTTCAAAATCCGGTTGGCAATACAATATTTGGACGTTTTAAGCTTGATACAAGTATTCCTGCTCCTTCACCTACACTAGGAGGAGATTTACCCACTGCTTACACTGGGCCGCAGGTTCATAATTTTGGTGTTCCAGGAATACAAGTAGGGCAATTATTAACTCCGGCTACCGGAGGGCCCAATGTTCCAGCAAATCCTGCTTATAATTTGTTTTATGAGCGTTTTGCAAGCAATCCTGGTACATCAACAATAATCGGTGATGCTGCTGCTACGCAACCCACTTTTTTCGCATTATGGATTGGTAATAATGATATTCTAGGATATGCAGCTTCTGGTGGTTCCAATGATGATATTTTTACTAGCGAAAGTGATTTCAAATTTTATTTTAATAGTACAATTGAAACATTAATGGATTCAACACAAGCTGATGGAATTGTTACCAATATTCCATTTATTCTTGGGTTGCCATTTTTCCGGGCTGTTCCCTATAATGCCATTCCGTTAACGGATGAGGCAAATGTTAATGCTTTAAATACAGCATACGAAGCTTATAATAATGGGCTAGTCTTTGCCTTTCAAAATAATCTAATTACGGAAGCTGAAAAAGATAGGAGAACTATTAATTTTGCACTTGGAGCTAATGCCTATGTAATGGAAGACGAATCATTGACGGATCTTTCGTCTCTTACTTTACCTAGCCTTCGCCAGTCTGAGCCAACAGATCTTACATTAATTTCTGCAGCATCAGCATTTGGAGCAGGAGTTGGCACAGCTACCCCTGCTGGAGATGCCTTAGTGCTTACTCCAGAAGAACAACAAGAGATTGAGCAAAGAAGAGGTGAATTCAATGCCGCCATTAAGGATGTAGTTGACTCAAATTCAGGCCGTTTGTTACTGCATGATACAAACAATTCTTCAGGTGGATTTTATGATCTTTTTGGAATTTCTGATGGGGTGCCAGGTATTACTGTACAAGGAATGAATCTAGCTCCTGACTTTTCGCCAAATGGAGTATTTTCTACAGATGGAGTACATCCAAACCCTAGAGGTCATGCAATTATTGCTAATGAAATGATCGGACTGATTAATGCAAAATATGGTGCTACCATACCATTTGTTAACGTTGCAGAACTTCCTTCAGTTGTTGTTTGTGGTGTGGGCGATTGTTTAAGTGAACAATAAGCCTATAAATATATAAATCTAAGCCCTCATGCATTCATGGGGGCTTTTTTTGTATTTAATAGACAGTAAGTTTGTCAAAAACTAATTTATATTTAGTGATGGCACTATATTTGCCAAACATTTGATTAACTAACGAGCATAAGTTTATATATTTATTCAATGAATACGGAAGAACTAAAGAACGAAGATCTAGAGCAAGAAAAGCATATCTTAGAAGAAGAGACCCTAGATAATGCAATAGATAAAACTGAAGAAGATTTTGAACAAGAAATAGACGAACAAGAGCAAGAAATTATACGCTTACAAGAGGAGTTAGCAGCTTCTAAAGATGCCATGCTTAGAAAAGCAGCTGAGCTAGAAAATGTAAGAAAAAGAGTGCAAAGGGAAAGGGTAGCTTTATATGAAGATGCAAAGATTGCAGCTCTGCAAGATGTTCTACCTATTTCGGAAGATCTATTTAGAGTAGTACAAGCTACAAATGATTACGAAGTTGATTCAAATTTTCAGTCCGGTGTAAAGCTTGTGGCAGATAAATTTGAAGACTTATTTAAGAAGTATGGTGTAGAAATTATAAATAATATAGATATACCTTTTGACGTAAATCTGCATGATGCATTATTGAAACAACCTGCGCCAGATTCAAAAACTAAAAGCGATACAGTATTGCAGGTATTAGAAAATGGATATAAAATAGGTGATAAAGTAATTAAACACGCAAAAGTAATTGTAAGCGAATAACGGGTTCCTATGAGTAAGCGAGATTATTACGAGATTCTAGGCGTAGGTAAAAATGCTAGCGAAGCAGATATGAAAAAAGCCTACAGAAAATTAGCGATGAAATATCATCCTGATAGAAATAAAGGGGATTCTAACGCAGAAACTAAATTTAAAGAGGCTGCAGAAGCCTACGAAGTACTACGTGATCCACAAAAAAAAGCACGCTACGACCAATTTGGGCATGCAGGCGTTAATGGACAAGGTGGATTTGGCGGTGGAGGAGTTGAATTCGATGTCGAAGATATCTTCAGCCGCTTTGGAGATATTTTTGGAGGTGGTTTCTTTGGAGAAGATATGTTTGGAGGTGGTAGAGCTAGGTCAAGAGGTGGCCGGCGCCAATCTGGAACTCCAGGCTCGGATATGAAAATACGAATACCCCTAACGTTAGAAGAAATTGCCTATGGAACTGAAAAAACACTAAAAGTAAAAAAACAAATCAATTGTAAAACATGTGGTGGAACTGGAGCAGCATCAAATTCTGATTACGAAACATGCGGTACTTGTAATGGAATGGGTGAAGTTCGGCAAGTGACTCGAACAATGCTAGGCCAAATGGTGAATGTACAACCATGTCCAACATGCCACGGTGAAGGTCGCATCATTAAAAATAAATGTAAAACATGTAATGGTGAAGGTCGGGTAAGTGGGGAAGAAACTATTAAAGTGAATATTCCGTCCGGTGTTTCAAATGGAAATTATATTACTCTTAGAGGTCAGGGTAACGCTGGTAGAAGAGGTGGTCAATCTGGCGATTTAATTGTTTTAATTGAGGAAAAAGAGCATGATCATTTTATTAGAGAGGGAAATAATATTTATTATGATCTAGGACTTAGTATTCCAGAAGCTATTTTAGGCAGCGAGCAGGAAGTTCCTACACTCAAAGGAAAAGCCAAACTTAAAATAGATGCGGGAACACAACCAGGGAAACTTTTAAGGATGCGTGGAAAAGGGATTCGTGGACTAAATAATAGTGGAGATGGAGATCAATATGTTAGAATTAATGTATACATGCCAAAAAATTTAACAAATCAAGAAAAGAGTACGATTGAGTCTTTGAAAGATGCACAAAACTTTAGTGCAAGTAATCAAACCAAAGAGGAGAAAAATTTTTTTCATAAAATGAAAGATGTATTTGGTTAGGTTACATCGTGTAATTCTTTATTTCTTTGAAAAATACGACGTGCAAATGAGCAAATAGGTAAGATTTTTAAATTGTGTGTTCTAGCATATTCTACAGAGAATAATACCAAAGCTTTTCCTAATCCTTTACCTTTCTGTGATTCTGAAACTTCTGTGTGATCGATAATTAGTCGGTAGTTATTGTTCTTAGTATAGGTCATTTCTGCAACTTTTATGCCTTTTTCCAAGATAAAAAATGCACCTTTGGTATCTCTTTCGATATGTTGTATGTTCATAATAAATTGGTTAATCGATGTATTCTAAATTTATTTTTATTTTACTAATAAAGTTGATATCAAATCAAATTTTAGCCCAATCCATTCCTACCTTAACTTTAGAAGCATATAAAAGGATAGATAAACCTGCAAGAAATGAGGTTTCGGGTATAACAAAAAGTAGAACATATGAGAATACATTTTGGGTTCATGGAGATTCGGGTACACCAGATAGAATTTATGCCATTAATCAGGATGGTGATTTTATTTCTGATGATAAATCATATAATGGAGTAAAAGTTAAGGGAGCTACAAATAATGATTGGGAAGATATTGCAATAGGTGAAAACGGGACGTTAATTCTAGCTGATATTGGTAATAATTGTGAATGTCGTAATGATTTGAACATTTTGATTTTAGAGGAACCTAATCCAAAAAGTAATAAAGTAGAAATACAAATAAAGTATCAAATAATATATCCAGAGAGAAAAGATTGGCTAGGTAGATTAATGAATCTTAGCTATAATGCTGAAGCTATTTTCCAGCTAAACGATATTATTTATATACTTACAATACTGGCGCTAAGCACAGGGGTGTGTAATCTGGAAATCCCTGGGGGCGAAAAGGGGACTAA
>JAYPYN010000020.1:0-4051 GCA_038154605.1 Balneolaceae bacterium | reverse complement strand
CCCTGTTTAAGAAAAGGTTAATAAATTAGTTTATGTAGATAGCATGGATACAGAAAATTATGTTACTGCTGCTGATATATCAACCGATGGCCAACATCTTGCGATATTAACTTACAATCAGATTTTTATTGTTGATTTTAGTGATAGAAACTTATCTAAATCGAAATATAAAACGGCATATTTAGATGGGGTAGATCAAATCGAATCGATAACGTTTCATGAAAATAAGTTGGTTATTGGTGAAGAAACTGGACATTTGTATGAGGTGATAGTAGACCAATTGGTTGAAGTAAATCATAAAAAATGATCTAATTTTTCAGGCCATACTAATTTAAAACAAACGAATTGAAAACAGATGGTCTGCTTAAGATGGGCTACGTTCAAATTTCTTCCAATCGGGTTTTCTCTTTTCTAGAAACGCATTTTTTCCTTCTTCTGCTTCTTCAGTCATATATGCTAAACGAGTAGCTTCTCCCGCAAACACTTGTTGACCTACAAGTCCATCATCAATTAAATTGAAAGCAAATTTAATCATTTTTATCGCGGTTGGGCTTTTAGCAAGAATTTCTTGAGCCCACTCAAAAGCTGTATTTTCAAGCTCATTATGGGGGATAACTGCATTTATCATTCCCATGTCGAACGCTTCTTGGGCGGTATAATTTCTGCCAAGAAAAAAAATCTCTCGTCCTCTTTTTTGACCTACTTGTCGTGCCAAAAGTGCCGATCCGAAACCACCATCGAAACTTGCTACATCTGCATCGGTTTGTTTAAAAACAGCGTGTTCTTTACTCGCAAGAGTTAAATCGCAGGTAACATGTAAGGAGTGCCCCCCACCAACAGCCCAACCAGGAACTACTGCAATTACAACTTTTGGCATAAATCGAATAAGTCGTTGAACTTCCAAGATATTTAAACGCGGGATTCCATCATGTGCTTTATATCCTGTTTTAGAGCGAACATTTTGATCGCCCCCTGAGCAAAATGCCCAACCCCCATCTTTCGCAGAAGGTCCTTCACCAGAAATTAAAACAACGCCAATTTCATTATCTTCTTTCGCATCATCTAAAGCTTCATATAGTTCGAATACTGTTTGTGGACGAAATGCATTTCTTACTTCAGGTCGATTAAATGCGATTCTAGCAACCCCATTACATTTTTTATAAGTGATATCTTCGAAATTTTTAACAGTTGTCCAGCTAATCATAATTGATGTGTTTCAATGAAAAATTTTAAATGATGTATTATTTCTTTCGGTGCATTTGCATGTACTCTATGGCCACATTTTTTCAAAATTAATAACTCTGCATGTGGCAGTTCTTTGACCATAACTTGATTGATTTGAATGAATTTTGAATCAAATTTTCCAGTAAATAATAAAGTAGGTGCAATAATTTTTTTTAAGTTATTTCTTAAACATGGCATAGTTCCCGTTCCAAAGCCCAAAAGAGCATTAGCCATCCAATAAGGATTTTGGGTTTTTTGAATGTTATATAATTGTTCATCCAAACGATCATGTTTAAATAAATCCATCTTGTGCCATGTATCTAGAAATTGATGATAATTTCCTAGTATTTCATCTGCTCTTGTACCATCTAATGCTTGGCGAGCTTGACGTTCGGTTTCACTTTCTATCCCAAAAGTGCCACTTTCAAGCATCAAACCTTGTATCAAATCTGGGCGTTGAACAGCAATAGTTAGTGCTAATCTAGCTCCCATGCTATAACCATATAAGAACACTGGAGATGAAAGTTGTTCTTGAATCAGCTTTACAATATCTAGCATTTGTTCTTTTGTAGAAAACCGATAGTGTAGTTCTGCACCTTCTGATTGGCCGTGCCCAAGTAAGTCTACTGTTATAGGATTGCAAAAGTCTTTACATCCATTTACCACCTCTTTAAAACTGTCTCCAGAACCTAAAAAACCATGAAGATAATACATTTTGATAAGAATCATCAAATCCATGTATTTGATAATGATAGCAAATTCCTCTGATTTGAATAGTCATTTAAGATGTCTTAAAATTCCAAAGTAGATTTCTTAATTTCATAGACTCTTCCCCATCTGTCATACATTCCAACACATGTGCTCCAGGTTTTTCAATATGTGCTTCAAAGGTTTGAATTATGTGTTCTGGTTTAGAAATCAATGAATGACTAATTTTATGTGCCCTACATAAAGCTGCCAAAGAAACAGATTGTGGAGTCTCAAAATATGTACTAAAGTTTTTTTTGTAAGTATTTATAGGTAGCATTTTAAAAATATTTCCTCCTCCATTATTTAGCACAACAATGATAAAGGAAGTATCCAGTTCTTTTAATTTTAGAAGTGCATTTGAATCATGTAAAAAAGCGATGTCTCCAATAAATAATACACCAGTTTTTTTCGATGACATACTAATACCAATTGCTGTAGATAATATGCCATCTATACCTGCAGTGCCTCGATTTACGTATATTTCTTTTTTACTGTATTCGCCAAATAATGCCATGTCTCTAATTGGAAAAGAGTTTGAAAGCATTACAAAACTATTCTTAGATATTAGTGAACTAATGGTATGAAAAACATATCCATCAGTTAGAGGCGATGATGGGAACATAATCCTCTCTTTATATGCAATATATTTTTTTTGATATGAGAGCCACTTTTTTAGCCACTCCATATTTGGAGAATACTCTATGGAATTGATTTCAAACTTTGTCTCTATATTAATAAAATCGTTAGCTGTTAGTGATTCATCAGAGATTTTATTGTTAGAGATACATCGTATTTGTTCAACATTTTTGTGTTCAATCAAAAACTGATGTAATGCTTTACTTACAGGGTCTTTTCCGAACCGAATAATTAAATCGGGTTTTAAATCCTTTGTTATGTGCTTATTTCTTAAAAACCCATCAAATCCTGTGATGGTATTTTTTGATGAAAATATATTGCTACCAGCTTCTGCTAATATAGGAGCGCCGATGATCTTTGCCAATTCCCGAATAGATGGAATTAGAGAACGATTAATTTCGCAACCTGCAACAAGAAGAGGTTTAGTACTTTTCGAAACTGATTTCCAAAATTTTTGTGGAAGACTAACCTTTTTAGATGAGGTGCTAAGTGCTGAAAAATCGCCTTTCAGGTGGGTGTTATTTTCGTTAGAGATTTTTTCTAAAAAATCACTTTTAGGTTCGAAAGGTTTTGAAAATGGAAAATTTAAATGGCTAACCCCTTTTTGAGTTACCGCAGCCTGTACAGCTTGAAAAGCAGCTTTTTCTAATCGTATAAACGAAGAATAAAGGTCTTTAGGTTCTCCAACCTCGTGGAAGAAAACAGGATAATCTCCAAAAATTTTCAATTGATCGATCGTTTGAGATGCGCCAATTCCTCTAAGGTGTGGAGGACGATCTGCGGATAAAACAATTAATGGAACATTAGATTGGGTTGCTTCAATAATTGCAGGCAAATAATTTGCAACAGCTGTACCCGAAGTACATAACAAACAAGTTGGGATACCATCCGTTTTAGACATCCCCAAAGCCATAAATGCGGCAGATCGCTCGTCAATATTTACTGTTTTATTAAATCCAGCATGCGCCGCAAAAGCTAGAGTAAGTGGGGTAGAACGTGAACCTGGAGATATAATAACTCGGTTTATTCCTTGTTTGTATAAAGAGCGGACAAAAAGGCTACTCCAATAAAAATTCAAATTTTTTGGATCAAGATCCTGCATATTCAAGTGCACTAAGCATTGGTATAAATTTCATGTTCGTTTCTTCCCATTCTTTTTGGGGATCCGAATCTTGAACGATACCACATCCTGCAAAAAAGCGCACCTGATTTTCCATGATTAATCCACTTCGTATGCCTACCGCAAATTCCCCATCTCCATTCGAATTAATCCAACCAATTGGAGCAGCATACCAGCCACGATCGAAATCTTCATGTTTTCTTATAAAATCAACGGCTTCCATTCGTGGATGTCCACCTACTGCTGGTGTAGGATGTAAATCTTTTAAAACTTGTGTTTTTGATACGTCATTGGCAATGGTTGCCGTTATCGGGGTATATA
>JAYPYN010000019.1:18188-20480 GCA_038154605.1 Balneolaceae bacterium | reverse complement strand
GGGTAGATGATTCGTCTATGTCAAACAAAAATATCTCTACCTCTTTTAAACTTTTAAATGCCATCGCTTGGGTATAGATATTGTAGGATATTCGTGATAAAATACCCAATAAAAGTATTGCTAAGAATAACGAGAAAATAGAAGTGGAAGCCGCTAATTTAGTACGTTTAATACCTGCAAACCCTTCTTTGATGATGTATGATATGTTCATAGTTAATTTCTAAATTGAGCTCTTATTCCAACAATCAACCGCCTACTTGGCATAGGCAATGTTGCAGTTTCAAAGTACCCTAGTTGTCCGAATCCTTCAAGTACATTTTCCCATCTTATTAAGATCATCATCGATCGTAATCTAGCCGACAGTTCAGCGTCTAGCCTAAAATAAGAAGGAATCACAAATTCATCTATTGCTGTTGATTCCCAAAATTGTAATGATGAGTTAAAAGCTTTTGTTCTGTAGGGTAGCACATTAAAAGTAGTACGTACTCCCATTTTAACGAATGTGGCCCTTTTGTATAGATAACCTTTAAAAAAAGCATTATTTCGAAGCCAAATTTTTTGATTTGAAACGGTAGTACTACCATTTTCAATTGATGCATTTTGCAAAGAAGAGGTATACATAGTACCAGAGCTTTCAAAGTTGAACCAATTATTTTCAAACTTCCCAAATACTGTAGTTGATGTTACAGAATAGGAGTTAGTATTCACGTAGGCACTATCAGTACCCAATGCAACGTCATGGTTTATAAATTTAAACCTTCCAGACATTCCAAATGTTAGAAAGTCATTAAATTGTATTTTAATTTGTGGCGATATACTAAAGCCATATACATTGGTCAAGTCTTCATCTCCAAAAAACTCTTTTCCTTTCCAATACATGTGTTGAATTGTAGGAATATGAGTAAACGCACCTAAATTTATGGTATAATTAATTTTACCAAATTTTTGAAACCCAACGTCAATAATATGGCCTTGTCGTGCATCCGTACGGTAGATATGCTGGCTTCGGTAATAGAAAGAAGTGTTTTTGTTCATCGCAAACCTTGAATTTAAACCTGCTTCAATGGTTGTCCATTTAGATTTTGTAAAATTCACATGTTTTTTTGCTGTAAATCGATTCAACATGACTGAACCTTTATGAAGAAATTTGCCATGTGAAATCATTTTAAACCCTTTCAAAGCTTGTGATCTCACATCCCAATGTAATGTATCGAGCTGAAAAGGCAACTTTAATTCATTGATGGATTGGTGAAGTTCTAGACCCCAATTTTCTTTACTTACTGAATCTTCGCGAGCATAAATCCCAATATTTATATCCCTTCGTAAATTTTTTGAAGAACTATTAGTTCTGTTCGATTGGGTAGTAAACTCATTAAATGCGAATGTCTCAGGGTCATTTATCACATATCCAAAGGGCTCCTCTCGTTCAAACTGATTTCTTAGTAACATGCCTCTTATTTGAAGATTCTGATTCAAATAATGATAGCCTCGTAACAAAATTTGGCTTCCTTGCACTTCATTATTCGGATAATTTCCCCCATCACGTCTATCCCAAAAGGAAAGCTCAGCATTAGTTCGTTCTCTAAAATTTTGAACCACCATGAATTCTAAATTTCTATAATTATATCCTGATTCATCAAAGTTAAGATAACTCAAAGGCTTAATTAGATAAAAATCCCTCAATCGAATATCAGAGGTATAATTTCCACCTTTAAATTCATCCATAAATGCAACCCTATTGGAGGGAATATGGTTGTAATTCACATATCCTGTTATGGGATTATTTAACGGTATTCCATTCAATGTAATTTTTTGTTCCAAAGGGTCATACCCATCAATATCAAATACATCTAATCTGCCGATTGTACCTTGTCTGTAAGCAATTACATCTCTCCTGTAAGCATAATAATCTCCCCAATTAGGCCAGATTTCCCACCTAAGTAGGCTATCGGTTATTACTCTATTAAATCCAGCTTTACTGTAACTTATCCAAGGCTTTATTCTTTCTACTTCTCTAACTGTTGTGTCTTCTTGAGCAAATTTTGGTGGGGTAGACTTGATCAAGTCTGGTATTTGAGCCAAACTATTTTCACAAAAAATTAAGCCTAACAGTATTACTAAGTATAAATGTATGTTCAAGCGAATTCTTTTTTTAATGAATAAGGAATTTCGTCAATATCAGATAGTATTCTACGAATAAGTTCAAGTGCAACGGTTTTGGTACGTTGTTTATTTACCTGCCTATCTTTAGTAAATAACGCCTTTACTGCAAAATGCTGCTCTTTGCTAAAA
>JAYPYN010000019.1:17724-18084 GCA_038154605.1 Balneolaceae bacterium | reverse complement strand
CATCCGGGCCCGCTATTCCTGTAGTTGACAAGCCAACATCGGCACCAGTAGTTGTTGCAATTCCTTTAGCCATTTGCAACGCCACCGTTTTACTCACTGCGCCGAATTTATTCAGATCAGTCATTGAAACATCTAATTGATTCAATTTCATCGAGTTTGCATAACACACAATACCACCAATAAAATAAGCACTACTACCCGAAACATCAGTCATAGAATGTGCAATTAAACCTCCAGTACAACTTTCAGCGATAGCAATTTTTTTATTGTTTGTTTTAAGTAAATCGCCAACTGCTTCACTTAAAGAGTAATTTTTATGAAATCCATAAATATATTTGTAGGCTTTTTTACGAATGTAAT